>CAZNCO010000502.1:0-3937 GCA_964571345.1 uncultured Ohtaekwangia sp. | reverse complement strand
TCCTTGCCGTCCACCCTTCTCTGTGAAATGTAACAGCAAGCCTGCTCTATGATTATCTTTACGCCCTCCAATTTAATTTTAGCCAATTCTTAACCTTTTATGAAAGTAGCGAAGATTAGGAATATTGCCATCATTGCCCCCGTTGACCACGGAAAAACAACCCTGGTGGACAAACTTTTACATGCCGGCCACCTTTTTAAAGACCACGAAAATCCTGGTGAGCTGATCATGGATAGCAATGATTTGGAGCGTGAGCGCGGAATTACCATTTTGGCGAAGAACGTTTCCGTTCGTTATAAAGACTATAAAATCAACGTAATCGATACGCCAGGCCACAGTGACTTTGGAGGAGAAGTGGAGCGCGTGTTAAATATGGCCGATGGCTGCTTGCTTTTGGTTGATGCATTCGAAGGGCCGATGCCACAGACCCGCTTCGTGTTGCAGAAAGCTTTACAGATGGGCTTAAAGCCGATTGTGGTTATTAACAAAGTAGACAAGAAAAACTGTACTCCAGACGAAGTACATGAGCAGGTTTTTGAATTGTTCTTCGCTCTTGACGCCACTGAAGATCAATTGAACTTCCCAACGTTTTATGGTTCAGCCAAGAATGGTTGGATGAGCAAGGACTGGAAACAACCTACGCAAGACATCAATACTTTGATTGAAGGAATCATCGAACATATTCCTGCACCAAAGGTGTCGGAAGGCCCCACTCAAATGATGATCACTTCACTTGAATATTCTTCTTTTATTGGTCGGATAGCCATTGGTCGTGTTCAGCGCGGGTCAATCAAAGCTGGTCAGCAAGTGGCGTTGGTAAAACGTGACACCGGAGCTATTGTAAAAACCCGGGTGAAAGAAGTTTATGTCTTCGAAGGCTTCGAGAAAAAGAAAATGGAAGAAGTAAAGGCAGGAGAAATCTGCGCGCTCGTTGGTCTGGAAGGATTTGAAATTGGTGATACTGTTGCTGATATTGATAAGCCTGAGGCGCTGAAATCAATTGCCATCGATGAACCAACGATGAGCATGCTCTTCACAATCAATACTTCACCGTTCTATGGTAAAGAAGGAAAATATGTGACGTCACGGCACATCAAAGAAAGATTGGACAAAGAATTGGAAAAGAACCTTGCACTTCGCGTAGGAGATACAGGTTCGGCAGATAGCTTCATGGTGTTTGGTCGTGGTGTACTTCACCTGTCAGTATTGATTGAAACGATGCGCAGAGAAGGATATGAACTTCAAATCGGTCAGCCGCAGGTTATCTTCAAAGAAATTGATGGCGTGAAATGCGAGCCGATGGAAGAACTCACCATCGATTTGCCAGAGTCAGATGCAGGAAAAGCGATAGAAACCGTTTCTCAGCGCAAAGGTGAGATGACGAATATGGAACCGAAGGGTGACCGTATGATTTTGAAATTCAATATACCTTCAAGGGGAATTATTGGTTTGAGAACTTACTTGATGAACGTAACCGCAGGTGAAGCTGTAGTTACACACCGCTACAAAGAATACGCTCCGTACAAAGGCGAAATTCCTGG
Organism: uncultured Ohtaekwangia sp.; assembly: GCA_964571345.1. Taxonomy (GTDB): domain Bacteria; phylum Bacteroidota; class Bacteroidia; order Cytophagales; family Cyclobacteriaceae; genus ELB16-189. The sequence goes on along the minus strand of CAZNCO010000502.1, from coordinate 2,396 downwards.
TCGTATCAATGGATCTCTAATCGTGATGGAGCAAGGCGAATCAATTCCTTACAGCTTGCACAACCTGCAAGATCGTGGTAAGTTTTTCATTGAGCCTGGCGAGCCTGTTTACGAAGGCCAGGTGATTGGCGAACATAGCCGCGGTGGTGATTTGGTTATTAACGTAACCAAGACAAAAAAACTAACGAACATGCGCGCTACAGGCTCTGAGGAAAAAATGAAAATTGCTCCTGCCATTAAATTCTCTTTGGAAGAAGCATTGGAATACATTCAAGCAGACGAGTATGTGGAAGTTACACCTAAGTCTATCCGCTTGCGAAAAATATTTTTGAATGAAACCGACCGCAAGCGCGAGCGTAACCGGGCAACTGTTGGTGCGTAAAGTTTTATTTTTATTTGTCTTCACAGCGTTGAGTCTTGTGGCTATGTCACAGAACTCTTCGCTGGAGAAGATGGAGGTAGAAGCAGACACGCTGATGAGGCGCGAAGATTTTGAAGGCGCTATCAAAATCTATTCAAAAATCATTTCTGAGACCGGCCTGAAAGAGAAATCACAGTACAAGTCTTTGTACAAGCGAGCCGTTGCCTATTACAGCAGCAGCAAGCCTGAAAGCGCACTACAGGATATGAACAAATTCATCGCTGAGTTTCCTGAAACCATGCAGGCGAGAATCCTGAGAGCATTGATCTATCGTCAGCTTGAAAACATCGATGGCCAATTGGCCGATGTAGAAAAAGCCATCTCGCTTCAGGAGACAAATCCTGAGTTGCTTCGCTGGCATGCAACGTTGATGTTGGAAAAAAACGAATTTCAAAAAGCCAAAGCTGATTTGCTGATTGTGAAAAATTTCACAGATGATGCAGAGTTGGAAACCAACCTTGGCCTTGCTTACTATTCAGGTGGAAGTTTAGATAGCGCCCTGGTGTGTCTTAATAAAGCAATCGAATTAGACGTTACCTATCCTGCCTCTTATATCTACGCTGGATCATTTTGTTTGCAAGAAGAGAAATTTGAACAGGCTCTCGAATATCTAAACCTTGGCCTTCGAATAGATCCTACCAATCGCTCCGCTATTTTTTACAAAGGCGTAGCACTCGTAGAATTAAAAAAGACAAATGAAGGGTGTAGTTGCCTTCGAAAAGCTTTCGCGGCAGGTGAAGACGATGCTGCAGATTATCTCAAAGAATATTGCTACGAGGTTTACAAATAATTCTCGTAGTCTTCAAAATATTTTCTCAAATCACTCAAGAGAGAATTTTACAGTTGACGATACTTTATTTGCCTTAGCGCGCGCCTCTTCAATAGAGTTTGCTTTAGCTAATGCTACACCCATTCTTCGTTCTCCTTGCACCTCAGGTTTGCCAAACAATCTTACCTGTGTATCTGGCAACGCCAGCGCCTGATCTACTCCACTAAATGAAATATTCTTTGAGTGTCCATGCACTAAAATCACACTAGAGGCCGAAGGGCCCATTTGCCTGATCACTGGAATTGGCAATCCGAGTATCGCTCGCACATGCAACGCAAACTCCGAAAGATCTTGCGAGATCATTGTCACCATTCCCGTGTCGTGCGGGCGAGGCGAAAGTTCACTGAAATAAACCTCGTCTCCTTTCACAAAAAACTCTACGCCAAAAATTCCTCTTCCGCCTAATTCATTCACTACAGATTTCGCAATATCTTGTGATGCTTTCAGTGCCTTCTCACTCATCGGGTGTGGCTGCCAGGATTCCTGGTAATCTCCATGCTCTTGCCGATGGCCAATTGGATCACAGAAGGTAACTCCGTCTTTGTGCTTTATCGTGAGCAATGTAATCTCAAAATCAAAATCTATAAATCCTTCTACAATTACTTTGCCTCCACCTGCGCGCCCACCTTGCTGGGCATAATCCCAGGCATGGTCAATGTGGTTTTCATTTTTTACTACACTCTGACCCTTGCCTGAAGAACTCATGATCGGCTTTACTACACAAGGAACTCCAATTATCTTGATGGCCTCAACGAATTCGTCCTTTGTAGATGCGAACTTATAAGGCGAAGTTTTCAACTTTAATTTCTCAGCAGCGAGCGTACGAATGCCTTCACGATTCATAGTGAGGCGGGCAGCATTGGCGGTGGGGATCACACAAAATCCTTCTCGCTCCAACTCCACCAATTTTTCAGTGGCAATGGCTTCTACTTCCGGAACGATGAAGTCTGGCTTTTCTTTGCGGATAAGATTGGCCAAAGCTTCACCATCCAACATTGAAATAACATAAGAGTGATGTGCCACTTGCATCGCTGGCGCATTGTCATACCTGTCGACAGCTATTACTTCTACACCGTAACGCTGAAATTCAATCACCACTTCTTTGCCCAGCTCTTCACAGAACTGCCGGGCCGAAGCCACCGTCGC
>CAZNCO010000501.1:0-3939 GCA_964571345.1 uncultured Ohtaekwangia sp. | reverse complement strand
TCTTACGATTGCTTCGCAAGTTCAGAAAAGCGGCAAAGCTGTTACTGAAAAGTCGATTGCCAAAGCGAAAGCAGAAGGAGCAACAGATATTGAAATCCATGATACCGTATTAATTGCTGCGCTGTTTTGTTTATACAACCGCTACGTAGATGGGCTTTCCACGGTAACTCCTACTCAACCTGAATTCTACAAGGGCCTTGCCGAACGAATCTCGAAAGGGTACATGCGCCTACCGCATGGATACGATCATTTAAAAAAATCTTAATACCTACGCATGGCTGTCGCAGAACTCCTCATTTCGTCTAAAAAAGACAAAATTTCAGCCTACCATTACCTTCTTTTCATTCTGTGTTTTTTAAGCAATGTGCTGGGTGGAGCAGCGTCTACTTTAATGTCTGTTTACCTGCCTGTGGTGGCCAAAGATTTACTCGGGCAAGTAGAGACCGATCGCTTTAACGAAGTGAGTGCCTATATCAATGCCTTGTACTTTGTGGGCTGGGCTATTGGAGGTTTGGTTTGGGGGATGATTGGTGACAAAATTGGACGAGCCAAATCACTGGCGATGGCGGTTAGCATGTATGGGCTTTTCACGTTACTTAAAGGTTTTGCCAGCTCATGGGAAATGATTTTGATATTCCAATTTTTCTGCGGCTTTGGTGTAGGCGGTGTGTTGGTGATGAATACAACATTATTATCGGAGACGTGGCCCGAAAAAACAAGAGCCATCTTCATAGGCTTTCTCTCCATTGGCTTCCCGGTAGGTATTTTTTCATCGGGAGCTGTCAATTATTTCGTTCACAGCTGGCGGCAAGGTTTTCTGTTTGGGGCGTTACCGTTGGTCGTGGGTATAATTTCTTTCTTCGCCCTGCGTGAATCAGAGCGGTGGAAAACATTTCGTGAATCAGCAGAGCAAAAAACAAATTTAGGCGAGCATTCAAAAGACCTGTTGACCGGGTCGATCATTTTCGGCTCTATGCTAATTGGCTTATGGGCTATCTTTTCCTGGGTGCCCACATGGGTGCAAAGTCTGCTGGTTAATTCTGACGGACAAAAAGAAAGAGGATTGAGTTTAATGTTGTTGGGAGCCGGTGGCCTGAGTGGTGGATTTGTCTCTGGATGGGTAGCCAACGCCTTGGGCACGCGCAAAACAATGATCTTATGTTTCTGTGGGTGCTTCATCTTATCGTTTTTATTATTTAAACTAAATAGTGCATTCACGACTATCACAATCTTTGAGATTGCTTGCTTGTCGTTTGTGTTTGGAATCAGTCAAGGCACTTTATCGGTATACATCCCATTACTTTTTCCTGTCGCTATCCGCGCCACGGCTACAGGTTTCTGCTTTAATGTGGGAAGATTTTTTACAGCTGCTGCTGTGTTCTTCATTGGAGCGTTGGTGATTACACTTGGTGGCTATGGCAATTCACTCTTTACTTTCTCTTTCGTATTTATTATTGGCTTGTTGTTTCTCTTGTTCTCAAATCACAAATCGTAAATCTAAAATCAATTATGGCTCACATTCAAGTTCCTGAAGGAGTTCCTGGCATTCGAAGCCTTGTAATGTTTCGTCCAGAATCCGGGCAGCATTTATACAGTCTCGCACAAGTCTTATTGAGAGGCGAATCGCCCTTAAGTGAAGCTGAACGCGAACTGATTGCAGCTTATGTTTCTTCGCGTAACGGATGCATGTTTTGTATGAGCAGTCATGCTGCAGCGTCACGCTACCTGTTCAAAGACAAAAAGCAGATAGTTGATTTTGTATTGAACGATTATCAATCTGCACCCATCAGCGATAAGCTGAAAGCATTATTAAACATTGCAGGCAAAGTACAACGAAATGGAAAAGAAGTGTTGCCTGAAGACGTGGAAGAGGCACGAAGGCATGGAGCCGTTGACCGCGACATTCATGATACTGTTTTGATTGCCGCTACATTTAGCATGTTCAATCGGTATGTAGACGGTCTTGCAAGCCTCACTCCTACCGACCCCAAGGCATACGAAGAAATGGGGGTGAGACTTGGAGAGAAAGGATATGTGCTTCCAAATAAATCATAAAAGGTGAAACGAGAAATATCGAGAAGCATCGCTCTATAAATCATAATTCGTAAATCTAAATTCTTAAATCCAGATGGCACACATCAAATTACCTGAAGGTCTTCCTGGCATCCGCGGGCCGATGGCATTCCGTCCTGAAACCGCGAAGCCATTGAATGAATTGGCGGAAGTTTTACTGCGAAGTGAGAATTCCCTTTCACGTGGCGATCGTGAGTTAATCGCAACCTATGTCTCTTCACTTAATGATTGTTTCTTCTGCCAAAATGCACACGGAGGACTTGCTCAACATTATTTACAATGCGACATGGATTACATCGATTCAGTAAAGAAAGATTTCGAATCGACCAATCTCTCTGACAAACTGAAGGCGCTGCTTTCCATTGCGGCCAGTGTTCAAAAAGGTGGCAAGAATGTAAGGTCAGAACAAATTGAAAAAGCAAAATCATTGGGTGCTACGGATGTTGAGATTCATGACACTGTTTTAATTGCTGCTGCCTTCTGCATGTTCAATCGGTATGTGGACGGTCTAGGAACATGGGGTCCCCAGGATCGAAACATTTACGTAGAACGTGGGCCGCGAAGAGCAGCTGAAGGATATATCAATTTTGATCTCTACAAATAATATTGTCATTAAACACAAACCAACCCACAATGAAAATCGCAACCGAACCAGTTGGAAGTATTCCACGCCCCAGATACCTCATCGAAGCGATGGGTGCTTTTGCCAACGGACAAATCAAGGAAAATGAATTGGCACGGCTCACCAGCCAGGCCATCGAAGAAACAGTAAAGCAGTTTGAAAACACGGGCTCACCCATCGTCACGGATGGCGAACAATCAAAGCCGAGCTTTGCAACCTACCCGATTCATGGATTGACAAATTTAGATCCTGCCGGAGTTGTAATTCCGTTTGCGGATGGACACACCCGGCAGTTGCCAAAACTTTCGGGCGGGCCATTTCGATACCAAACGTACGCAAGTAGTTATTTAGCGAAAGCAAAACCACTTACCAAACTGCCGGTGAAGCAAGCAGTGATCTCCGCGTCTGCACTTAGTTTATTATATCCGCAGGAGGGTATTGCAGGCTACCCGAGAGAACAATTCATTTCTGATTTACTTAACGAAGCCGAAGCAGACATTCGCAGGTGTTTACAAGGAGGAGCCTACAATGTTCAAATTGATTTTACTGAGGCGCGACTGGCGATTAAACTGGATCCTTCAAAAGGTTTATTAAAGATGTTTATCGACCTGAATAACCAGGTGCTGGACCGGTTCACTGCAGAAGAGCAAAAAAGAATTGGTGTCCATACTTACCCGGGTGGCGATCATGATTCCACACACAGCGCAGATATCAGTTACAATGAGTTATTACCATTGTTGTTTCAATTGCATGCGGGTAATTTTTACCTGGAATACGCTGCTGAAAAGAATAAAAAGGAAACATTGAGGGCGATCAAAGATTCTTCGAAACCAAATCAAAAAATATTTCTTGGCGTAACAGATGTTTTGAATCCGCGCATCGAAACACCGGCTGAAGTGTGTGACTTACTCGTGGAAGCATCTGAGTTCATTCCCGTTGAACGGCTCGGCAGCACGGATGACTGCGGCTTCTCTCCTTTCGCAGACGATACATCCACGGCACGTGAAATTGCTTTTGCCAAAATCAAATCACGGATTGAAGGCACCTCACTAGCAGAACAAAAAATACACTAATTACCCATGCCGAGAAAAACTCTCATTATTCTTGTCTTAGTTATGTTCACGCTGGTGCAACTGTCATGCGATCGGGAAAAAGCCTGCCATCAGGAGATGATCTCCATTCTAAAAAAACAAATACGGATGCCAGTGTTCTTGCCAATCATTTTTATCCTGACGCAGCTATTC
>CAZNCO010000500.1:0-3944 GCA_964571345.1 uncultured Ohtaekwangia sp. | reverse complement strand
CCGTTGCCGTTTTACCGAAAATGGTGTATGAAGAAAGAGTCTCTTTCGGAATACATTTCAGAAATAAACAAACTAAAATCTCAGAATAACATTCAGCTATATACTGGTTTAGAAATCGACTACATCCCCAACCAAATATCTCCATCCGATTTTAAAATGTTGGACTACACCATCGGGTCAGTTCATTTCGTTGATTCATTTGAAGACGGAGAAGGTTGGGAAGTAGACCTTACTCATGAAATTTTCATGAACGGATTTGAAAGGATATTTAAACGCAGAATAAAGGATGTAATCGGGCGGTATTATGAACTGACTCGTGATATGTGCGAACGATCAAGCCCCACGATAGTCGGTCACCTAGACAAAATAAAAATTCAAAACAGAAATAATCAGTTTTTTAATGAATCAGATACCTGGTATCGGGAGGAAATCCTAAAAACCCTGGACACTATCCAAAAAAGTGAAGCAATTGTTGAGGTAAATACGCGAGGTGTTTATCAAAAGAAGACGGCAACAACATATCCAAGTCCTTGGATCGTTACCGAATGCTTCAAAAGAAATATTCCTGTTACCATAAGTTCCGATGCACATCATCCGGACGATCTCACTAATTATTTTCCCGCTACGGCTAAAATGATTTTTGACATAGGTTATAGAAAAATCTCGGTTATTTCAGATGGCTTTTGGCAATCCTTACCTTTCGATGAAAATGGAATTATTAAATAAAACACGACTTACCTCCTGGCTTGAACGCACGCATGATTTTTGGTTTGTGCTATTTGCCACAACGGTGGCTTTTTGTTTGTACACGTGCGTCTTTGCTTTTCGAAAAACATTTTCGGCTGCCACGTTTGATGGCATTGAATATCTAAACGTGAGTTACAAAAGTTGGCTAGTGATTTCGCAGGTTATCGGATACGGGCTCGCTAAGTTTATTGGCATCAAAGTAATCTCGGAGCTAAAAGCGAGATCAAGGGCATTTGGCATTTTGCTGATGATCAGTATTGCAGGTATATCGTGGTTTTTCTTTGCGATAGTACCCGCTCCCTACAATATTATCTTTCTGTTCACGAATGGTCTTCCATTGGGGATGGTCTGGGGTATGGTGTTTGGATATCTCGAAGGAAGACGTTTCACAGAAGTATTGGGTGCAGGACTCTCTGTAAGTTTTATTTTCTCGGCAGGGCTGGGAAAAACCGTAGGCGGATTTTTGATGCGTGATTGGGGCGTGACCGAATACTGGATGCCCTTTGTTGCAGCGTTAGTTTTCTTAATCCCACTGCTATTTTTTTTATTCCTGTTAAACCAGGTTCCTCCGCCATCGGCTCTCGATGAGCAACTCCGAACAAAACGACATCCGATGGACGGGGAGGAAAGAAGAAAATTCGTTCAGACTTTTCTACCTGGCATCATACTATTTGTGGTAGCATATATGCTACTCACAGCTTTCCGCGATTTGCGCGATAACTATTCTGCAGATGTATGGAAAATATTAGGATATGGAAACTCACCCTCGATTTTCACCAGAACAGAAACACCGGTGTCTGTAATGGTACTTATTATTATGGGCAGTCTGATGATCATTAAAAACAATCATATTGCTTTAATGGTAAATCATGTAATTATTATGATCGGGATGGTCATGATTGGTGTCGCCACCTATTTATTTCAAATCGAGAGTATATCCGCTCCGGTTTGGATGATCCTCATCGGCATGGGACTGTACCTAGGATACGTGCCCTTCAACAGCATTTTCTTTGATCGCTTACTGGCAGCCTTTAAATACAGTGGAACGGTGGGATTTATAATGTATGTTGCTGATTCCTTTGGTTACCTTGCCAGCGTGGGTGTGGTGTTATTTAAAGAATTTGGTTATGCAAAAATAAGTTGGCTTAAGTTTTTTATCTCAGGAGGTTACATTTTGTCGATTGCGGGCACATTGCTAATTGCCGGATCAATGTTTTACTTCAATCAAAAGAGAAAATTTTTACAGGTTTGATCGCTTACAAAGACATAAAAAAAAGCCCTGGAGAATCTCCAGGGCTTTTTTTTTAATCTTATGTTCCCTAAATTTCTATTTATAGTTAGGTTCAACTCCTGTTGGGTCAAAAACCCAAACATCGTCTAAACGAGTACTTCCATTTGAACCCGTTGCGATATATCCGTTTGCCCCAATTGAAAATCCAATTGCCCCTGATCTGCTCTGTGCTTCTGAGTTCAATGAATAGTATTCAATCCAGTTGTCAGTGGAAGGATCATATTGCCAGGTATCACCCAACTGGTAACCGATTGCTCCTGCCACAAGATAACCGAAGCCATTAATTGTAAAAGTGGACGCTAATTCTCTTGATTTTGGTTCAATTTCGGGATTTCCATTTACGTCACGTTGGTCAAGGGCATCTAATTGTGTCCAAGGATTACCACCGTCAACTTGAGTTACATCAAACTTCCAAAAGTCTGTTGGATAAAAATTGTTATCCTGACCGCCACCGAGATATGCATAGTCACCAATGACCATAACAAACGCATTCCATCTTTTTGAACCACTCAATGATGGCCTTCTTACCCACTCATTGGTTGCAGGAAGATATTCCCAGATATCTTTGTATCCTGTTTGTGCTATATCTTCTCCGAAAGCGACAAACCCTCTGTCTTTTACGCTGAAGCCAGTTGAACTAAACCTGTGTATAGCAGGCGTTCCATTTGTGGCAGAATAACCAAAATCAGCTATTTGAGTCCAGGTGCCGCCATTACCTACAGAAGGGTCATACTGCCAAAAATCACTCAATGCATTTCTATTATCATCATACCCTGTACCTACATATGCCTTATTGCCAATTGTGAAAGCGGCAGCAACAGAACGTGCAGTACCTGGAAAATCAGCAACCTGCACCCATGAACCAACATTTGAATCATATCTCCATACGTCATTTACGCGAGCATTCAAGCCAGCATTGTAGCCACCTCCAATATAAGGCACGCCATTTAAAACGAAGCCAAATGCACTTCCTCTTGTTGTTCCATCAAAATCTCCGGATCTATCCCAAGAGCCAGGTTTTGTTGTAGTTGTTGAGGAAGGACTACAAGCCATTATCAGCATTTGAAAAGCCAAAAACCAACAAAGTGATTTTGTTGCATTCTTCATATTAAAATTAATTAGGTACATAAGAATAATAGATTATGAGTTTGATTTTACTTGTTGGATGGTATCTGTCACCAATTATTACCCGTTGCACGTTGTTCCCCAAATTACTGGACGATGGCCCCAGAATAAGTGGAGTTGGCGTAATAGTGCTACTCGAAATTTCAGAGTATACGTAGTTAAATAGCGTAAATGTGTATGACGTATTGATTTTAAATTCATTATCGTAACGAATAGTCGCGAACGCATTCGACAGATTTCCAGTTGGAACATTGGAATCATCTGTTGTATATAAGAATAGTTGTGAAGGCGGGAAAATACTTCTATTATAACTTCCTTGAACTGGAAAGACTTCCAGGAAAGCACCATTAAAAATGTACTTTTTATTCTTGAAAAAATCTTTCACGCTCGGAAAATCTAATCTTGTCACCAATCCTGAACCAGCTTGAACAAAAGTTGTATGATCCGTGAGCGATGAAGGTACACTTTCTCGCGCCTTGATACTACGAATTGCAGTCACCGTAGAACCACTCCTGTCAGCAAATATGTTTTGAAATTGATTAGATGTGTTCTGAAGCTTAAAATCAACGTGGGTTTGTTGAGAAATGTCGAACGAGTTTTTATGATAGTATATTCTGATTTTTATTTTAGATGGATCAAAAGGTACTATTGCTCCTCCGCCAGAAGGATTTACTTTAAGATGAAGTCCATTCAAAAGATAAGTTATAAAGTTACTAGAGTTGGAAAACAACTTCCCTGAATCTATCTGAGCTAGCCTAAACCAATTAGCCCCTAATGACAG
>CAZNCO010000499.1:0-3951 GCA_964571345.1 uncultured Ohtaekwangia sp. | reverse complement strand
AATCCCTATTATGCTATTCCGTTTGATCAAGGAGAAGGCGTAGACTTTTTCGATGAAGAAGGAAAGAGCCTCAGAAAAGCATTGCTTAAATATCCAATTGAATTTACCCGCATTAGCTCGCGCTATTCGTTGAATCGCTTTCACCCGGTGGTAAAAGTATGGCGCCCCCATTTGGGAACAGACTTTGCTGCTGCTACGGGCACGCCAATCAGAAGTGTTGGAGATGGAATTGTAGAGGACGCAACCTATACTTCCAACAATGGAAATTATGTGAAGATTAGACATAATGGAACTTATACCACGGGCTATTTGCACATGTCAAAAATTGCAAGCGGTATTTCTCCTGGCACGCGCGTAAAGCAAGGTCAAACGATTGGATATGTTGGGAGCACAGGTTTAGCAACAGGCCCACATTTATGTTATCGCTTTTGGAGAAATGGCGTGCAGGTCGATGCTTTGCAAGTGGAGCTCCCTCCCTCTCAACCGGTGAAAAAAGATTTGATTAGTCAATTCTCAAGCGTTAAAGATAAATTGATAGCCAGGCTTCAGTCCATTCCATTTGCTCAGAAACCAGTTACAAATCCCGTTGCTGCGCGATAGAGGATTGCTGAAGAGCGAATCTAAGGCGTTATCTTATATTTACAATTGTTTTACTTAGGACTGTGACGACCGGCCGAATCATATTTATTTTTCTTTTAATATCTCAAATTTCTTTTGGACAAAAAGTAGGCCTCGTTTTAAGTGGAGGTGCAGCAAAAGGCATTGCCCACGTTGGGGTTTTGAAAGCTCTTGAAGAAAATGAAATTCCAATAGACTACGTGGTGGGAACTTCCATGGGAGGAATAGTAGCTGGATGTTACGCTGCTGGCATGAGTCCTGCCCAGATTGAAGAGATTATGCTGTCAAAGCCATTTCTGGATTGGGTGAATGGACGTATCGAGCAAAGCAATAATTACTATTATTTCAAAAAGGAAGACGAGCCTTCGTTTCTTGAACTGAATCTTGCACTTGATTCAACTTTCAATGTGATGCTGAATACCACATTGGCAAACGACCTTTCTCTCAATTTTGCGCTTGCAGATAAACTTGCCCAGCCATCAGGAATTGCAAAGAATAATTTTGACAGCTTGTTTGTTCCACTGCGAGTGATGGCATCAGATATTTTTACGCAAACTCAGGTGATTTTAAAGAAAGGAGTTTTGAGTGATGCCTTGCGAGCCACTCAGACAGTTCCATTTTTTTATAATCCTATCCGCTTCGATGGCAAATATCTTTTTGATGGTGGAATCTATAATAATTTTCCCGTGGATGTTCTCCAGAAGGAATTTAATCCAGACCTGATAATCGGATGTAATGTTTCTTCCAAAGTTTACAACGAGTATCCTTATGGTGAAGACGAAAAATTAATTACCAGATCGCTCCTATACATGTTGCTGGATAAATCGGATCCCACCAAAATTCCGGCAAACGGAGTTTATATTCAGCCAGATCTTTCAAGCTTTAGCGCCTTTGATTTTGCCAAAGCGAAAGCTCTAGTAGATAGTGGATACTCGCAAACTATGAAACAGATGAATGATATCAAAGCGAAGGTGGCCATGCGAAGAACATGTGAAGATGTAGCCGCAAGACGGAATCAATTTAATAACAAGACATCTCCAATAATTGTAAACGAGCTTACTTTTGACGGCTTCACAAAAGGCCAACAAAAATATCTCAATCGTTTTTTTAAAAGTGGCAAACGACCTTTGTATTTAAATGATGTTAAGACAGGATACTTCAAACTTGTTTCTGAGGATTACTTCAATAATGTGTATCCAAGTTTTGTGTACAACACGGTTACACACGATTATGGATTTAAGTTAGCGAGAAGACCTCTCAATAATTTTCAGGTTGATTTTGGTGGAGTGATTGCAACGCGAAATGTCAGCAATATTTATCTTGGATTAAATTACTATATCTTCAATCGCGCACTGATACATACACAAGCAAATTTTGCAACTGGCGACTTTTATAAATCAGCTGATTTAAAAGCAAGGTTTGATTTTCCTTTCCTCGGTCAATTTTATATTGAACCTCAAGCCACCTTCAACAATTGGAATTTCATTCAAGGCAATGATATCGTAGCGAAACAATTTACACCAACTGTTTTAGACCGTGTAGATAGAAGGGTGGGGGTTTCAGCAGGTTTTCCAGTAGGCCATCGGTATAAGTTTACTATAGCTGGGGCATACGTAAACAATAATGATCAGTACATAAATAATTCTTACCTCGTATCCACCGATACCCTTGATCAGCTAAAGATATCTGGCTTTAGATATGGAGCCAGTCTTTCAACTAGCACACTGAACAAGAAGCAGTATGCTAATGAAGGTAGAGCCTATCGATTTTCTTTTAATTGGTTTAATTTGACCGAGGATTTCAAGCCAGGTAATACATCGGTTGATAAATCCATTGCTCGAACAGATCACTTTTGGTGGCAAGCAAAAATTACTTTAGAGCAATATTTCAGGAAAGGTATTTACAGCTCTGGTTATTATCTGGAGGGCGTCCTTTCAGATCAGCCAACGTTCAGTAATTATTTTGGTACGATCATAAATGCACCGGCTTTTAATCCTCTTCAAGATAGTAGAACTTTGCTGTTACAGAATTTCAGGGCGTTTGATTATGCTGCTGGCGGTTGGCGAAACGTGTTTTCTATTCGCAAAAATCTTGACTTTCGCTTGGAAGCATATGCCTTCAAACCTTTTCAAACGATTTCATTAGGAGATAATCAAAAAGCGAAAGTAAAAGATGAATTTCAACAAGTATATTTCGCAGGAACGGCAGGCCTTGTTATGCACAGTGCTGTGGGCCCAATCAGTTTAAGTTTGAATTACTATGACGACAAGAATCGTCAATTTGGTGTTTTGTTGCATGTAGGTTTTTTGCTTTTCAATAAAACTTCTCTTGAATAAATGTTGGCTTCTTTTCTAAGAACGGCCGAATAACACTTTTACCCGATGGGCTATAGGCCTCTTTATCATGTAGTTTTTTCGGTGATTTTTGATTTTTTATTTAAGTTTATCCCTTAATTCCTAAATCTGAACTTAGTTTTTATGAAGAAGCTTTTACTTGTAGTTGGATTTGTTATTTGGGTTTCATCCTTTGCCCTTGGCCAAACCGTGCAGTGGGCGTCTAAGGTGATTGCTTTTTCTTCTGAACTAACACCCGCACAGTATTCTGCAGCCCAGGCTTTAGGAAAACCCAATGTCTTGCCAGCAGGCGGACAAAATCCAGGCGCTTGGACCCCAGATAAACCTAAGCGCGCAGAGTTTATTAAATTAGGCTTTTCAAATCCAATTCAAATTCAACAGATCGCCATTGCAGAATCTTATAATCCTGGTGCCCTTTATAAAGTTTTCGTTTACGACCAATCTGATAAGGAATATCTTGTGGGTACCTTCAATCCGCAAGCAATTCCAGTTGTTGCTCAAATGCGAACCGTCTTTTTTGAGAAAACAAAATACAAGGTGGCAGCAGTTAAGCTTGAACTTGATGGCAAAGTTCTTTCAGATTATTTTTCAATTGATGCCGTGGCGATTTCCGATTCACGCTACCCGATTGTTGCAAATATTGACAAGCCAGAATTACTAGCGAGTGGTTTGACCATCGAGCACTTAGATGAAAAAGTTAACAGTACGGCCAGTGAAATCAATCCACTTCTTTCTCCTGATGGAAAGATGCTTTTCTTCAGCAGAAGAAACCATTCTGACAACATTGGAGGTGTAAATGACAAAGAAGATATCTGGTATTCTGAGCTTGGTCCAGACGGAAAATGGACCATGGCAAAAAATGCGGGCCCGACAATAAATAATCCTTATCCGAATTTTGTGAATGCCGTAACACAGGCTACTCCGGATGGTAAGGCGGTATTACTAATTTTGGGAAATCAATACAAAGACGATGGAACAA
>CAZNCO010000498.1:0-3956 GCA_964571345.1 uncultured Ohtaekwangia sp. | reverse complement strand
ATGATGGAATACTTTGAAACACTTACGGAAGCAATAGAAGGCCTCAGGAAAGAATGCTATACAGAAGACTTTAATCTGAACAAAAATTGTATTGAATGTAGAGACGGGCAGTACAAGATTTTTTCCAACGATTTTAAAATTGACAAGTACTTTCGTTTTGAAGGCCAGACCGATCCTTCCGATGAAAGTATTCTGTATGCCATTTCATCGGACAGATATAACCTAAAGGGTGTATTGGTAAATGGCTACGGAGTTAGTTTTGATTCGCTTACGGAAGACATGCTTACGAAACTAAAAGTTCGCTGATGCTGATAAAAATTGATCACTCTCAAAAATACGGAAATGACCATATTTCTATTTTATATCCAGGCATCCCTCTGGGTGGCCATGACACTGGCATTGGAAGTATCGGACGCATTGATCACGCGAATATTCAGGAAGGCACTACGATAAAAATGCATCCTCATGTGAACGATGAAATTTTGTCGTACTTCAGAATAGGAAAGGTAGTCCACACCGATTCACAAGGGATTACAGAAACGATTGGTAACGACAAGCTCATGTTGATGAAAGCGGGGCGTGTTTTTTACCATGAGGAAAAAATAATTCAACGGCTTGAGGGCTTACAGATTTTTATCCGGCCCATGACTGCCGATTATGAACCCGAAGTAATTTTCTACGACCTCGCAGAACCATGGATCGATACCTGGAGACTAATCGCGTCACCACGAGCAGTCTCGAAATTAACGTTGACCAGTGAGACAGAAATTTTTGATCTGAAAGTAAAACAAAAAGACGTTATCACACTTCCGCCCACAAAACTCCAGCATGCGGTTTATATACTATATGCATTCCAGGGTGAACTGCTGATAAATAACGAGAAACGAGTGGCGAAATCGGAATGTATTATTACCGATGAAGCGAATCTCTTCTTTTCCGCTAAAGAAAATTCTGAAGTCGTTGTGTTTATAACCGATTCGCAGCAGGACTGCTTCAAAACGGGTATGTACAGCGGTAATAAGAACCGCTGATAATCACCAAAAAAGATTTATCGAATAGAGTGAAAATTTATTCACGACAAAGATTCGGCTGGTTTTATTTTCATTTAGCCACTATTTTTTTTGTCGCTTTTTTAATGTCAATTCCTTGCTGTTTCATTAAACTGAGGCCATAGTTGCGTATCGCGGTAATAACCGGTATTGCTTTCTCACCTTCTTTTGTAATCGAGTATTCTGTTTTTGGCGGTACTACTGCGTAAATTTTTTTTGATATCAGCCCCTTCGTTTCCAGGTCCTTCAATTGGGAGGCAAGCATTTTGTGCGTGATGTGCGGTAATGATTTTTTTAATTCGCTGTAGCGCATTTTACCTTTATTCAATCGCCATAAGATTGGCATCTTCCATGTCCCTCCAATAAAACTCAACGCAAACTCAACGGGGTTGTAGTACATCTTATGGTCTACCATGAAATCGGGCATAGCTTCAAGATTTATTAATAAAGATCTAAAATTAAGGTAACAATAACCCAAAAACTTCCATACTCACCAATAAGTGAGTTACTCACTTCCACCGGCACGCGATACAAAGAAGAGCAACTTACATCAAATTCGTGTTCACATAGAAATCAGAAAAAAAATAAAATTGATTTTGATGCCCGCTGGAATTGAAGATGACTCGCGAAAATTTTGCACCAACTGCATTCATATCAGAGCTCGGAAAGGACTTGTCGTCAATGAAGGGATATTGCCGCAGTTACGCAAAGTTTTAGCTGCAGGGAATAGTCAAGCGCTCATTCGGGCATCGGTGGATAAAATTTCAATAATTAAAACCAATTCAAAAAAAATGAAAAAAATCTTTTTATCCCTAATGATTACGGTCGCGTCCATGGTTGGGTCAATAGGTCAACACAATGCGGGTAATAATGGAAAGGTGTTGATGATTGTGTCGAACAAATCAATAAGCAAACAGACCGGTTGGCCGATCGGGGTGTGGTATGCCGAATTAACCCACCCGTACTGGGTGTTTACGGAAAACGGTTATGCCGTTGATGTTGCAAGTCTCGAAGGAGGGGAAATTTATTTTGACCAATGGAGTGACCCTGAAGATGAGAGCAAATACGCAGCATTTGATTATATCTCTTTGGGTTTCAAAAAAGATCCATCCAAAGCGAGTATTGTCAAAAACACAATCAAGCTTTCAACGGTAAATCCGGGTGACTACAAAGCGATTTTTGTTTGTGGTGGCCAAGGGCCGATGTACACGATGTACAAAAACCCGGAGATCGAAAAATTCTTTTCTGATTTCTATCTAACCGGAAAACCTACGGCCGCCATTTGCCATGGCACTTGTATTTTGTTAAACACCAAGCTGCCCAATGGTCGGTTCCTGGTGGAGGGTAAAAGATGGACCGGTTTTGCTGCCGCTGAAGAACAATATGCAGACAACTACGTAGGACGTACGATTCAACCATTCAGAATTGAAGAACTGGGTCGCAGTATGCCTAACAGCAAGTACGAGGTGGGTGAACCGTTCTCATCCTATGCAATTCGTGACGGGAACTTAATTACTGGTCAACAGCAAAATAGTGGAGCGGCAGCAGCGGAGTTAGTGATCAAAGCATTGGAGGAAGACAGAAAGCGTTACCCTACCTACGTGTTGGTTCATGGTGCATGGGCCGATGAAAGTTCGTGGGGATTTATTAGAAATGACTTGGCCAAAAACGCCAATGTAGTAGTTGTCAATTTACCTGCTCACGGCATTGATCAAACAGATGGACGCAAGGTTGGTCAGGCTGATTATGTTAAAGCCGTTACCAAAATAATCAACGAGCAACCTGGCAAGGTGAGACTAGTAGGGCATTCGATGGCAGGAATGATTATATCACAAATTGCTGAAGCAATGCCAAATAAAATTGAAAAACTAATCTATGTTTCAGCCTTTCTGCCTAAGAATGGTCAAAGCTTGAACGCCATCGTTGACAAATTCCTGAATGGTCAAAAATTAGACATTTTCGAATTCAATCAAGATTATAGTCTAATCGGGATTAAAAAGGATGCCATTCCTACTGTGGTATGTGCCGATTGCCCGCAGTATATGAAAGACGTTATTGTAAAATATCATCGCCCTGATCCGGTAAAAGCATTCAATGACATGGTAACGTTAGGAGCCAATTTCAACAAAGTTCCTAAGTTTTACATCAGCACAACAAATGATAATGCAGTTCCATATGCATTGCAGCAGCAGATGATTAAAGACAATGGAACGGTAAAAAAGATTTACGAGATGAGCACCTCTCATTTACCGTTTGTCGTTGATCCTGCCAGGTTCCTGGAGATCATTCGTGAAATAAACTAGTGTCTTTTTGGAAAATGGTATGAAAAAGAGAATCATCATTGGCATTAGTGGAGCTTCAGGAATTGTTTATGGAGTGCGTTTTTTACAAGTGCTCAGGCAGCTAAAAATTGAAACACACCTCGTAGTATCAAAGCCCGGAGAAATTACCCGTGCATACGAAACAGCTATTTCTTCATCTCAACTGAAGCAACTGGCTGATGTGACTTATAATATTAATGATATTGGTGCCGCCATTTCCAGTGGTTCTTACAAAACGATGGGAATGATTGTCGCGCCCTGCTCCATGAGGTCCTTGTCTGAGATCGCGACATGAGTCACCACTAATCTTTTGACGAGGGCAGCCGATGTTGTTTTAAAGGAACGCAGAAAGCTAGTCTTGCTGGTGAGAGAAACACCGCTCCATTCAGGTCACCTAAAAAGTATGTTAGCAGTGACTGAAAGCGGTGCGATAATTGCACCGCCTGTTCCCGCATTTTATACGAAACCAAAATCTCTCGATGATTTAGTGAATCATACTGTCGGACGAGTGCTTGACTTGTTCGATTTGGAAACCCCGGAGCTATTCAGATGGAAAGACGAAACCAAACTTTCAGCACTCGATAAC
>CAZNCO010000497.1:0-3959 GCA_964571345.1 uncultured Ohtaekwangia sp. | reverse complement strand
AGCATTGAAACCGAAGTCTTTCTTGCCTTCGCGAACTTTGTTTACAATTACAGAACCTTCCTGACCTGCGTTTTCAGCGATCGTACGGAGAGGAGCTTCTAATGACAGGCGAACGATATTTACACCTGTTGCCTGATCATCATTTTCAACTTTCAAATCTTTCAAGGCTTCGATTGCACGGATGTAAGCTACACCTCCACCCGCAACGATACCTTCCTGAACGGCAGCACGTGTTGCGTGCAAGGCATCGTCAACGCGGTCTTTCTTTTCTTTCATTTCTACTTCAGTGGCAGCACCGATATAAAGGATAGCTACACCACCAGAAAGTTTTGCGAGACGCTCTTGAAGTTTTTCTTTATCGTAGTCTGATGTAGTTGTTTCGATCTGAGCTTTGATCTGATTTACGCGGCCAGCGATGTCTGCTTTTTTGCCAGCACCATTTACAATGGTAGTGTTATCCTTGTCGATGTTAACTTTCTCAGCACGGCCAAGGTCAGTCAATTTTGCATCTTCCAGCTTAGCGCCAGTTTCTTCAGAGATTACGCGGCCACCAGTAAGGATAGCGATATCTTCCAACATTGCCTTTCTGCGATCGCCAAAGCCAGGAGCTTTAACGGCTGCTACGCGGAGTGCGCCACGGATTTTGTTTACTACCAGGGTAGCCAAAGCCTCGCCTTCTACTTCTTCAGCGATGATTACAAGTGGTTTGCCAGTTTGAGCTGTTGCTTCCAGTACAGGAAGAAGTTCCTTCATGGAAGAAATCTTCTTGTCGTAGATAAGAATGAAAGGATTATCCAGTTCAGCCTCCATCTTTTCTGTGTTGGTCACGAAATAAGGGGAGAGGTATCCACGGTCGAACTGCATACCTTCTACAGTCTTCACTTCAGTTTGTGTTCCCTTAGCTTCCTCCACCGTGATCACGCCATCTTTACCAACTTTGTCCATCGCTTCGGCAATCATCTTACCAATTTCAACGTCATTGTTAGAAGAGATTGTAGCTACCTGAGTGATTTCCTGAGAACCTTTGATGTTCTTAGATTGCTTCTTAAGGTTTTCAACTACAGCGTCAACAGCTTTGTCGATACCACGTTTCAGATCCATAGGATTGGCACCTGCTGCTACGTTCTTAATACCGTGTGCATAGATAGCTTGAGCTAAAACAGTTGCAGTAGTAGTACCGTCTCCGGCAGCATCAGCAGTCTTGGAGGCAACTTCCTTAACTAACTGGGCACCCATGTTTTCGATCGGATCTTTCAGTTCGATTTCCTTTGCAACTGAGACACCGTCTTTCGTTACGGTTGGAGCACCAAATTTCTTATCCAGAATTACGTTACGGCCTTTAGGTCCAAGAGTAACTTTAACCGCATCAGCCAACTTATCTACACCGCGCTTAATTCTGTCGCGGGCATTTGTATCGAATGTAATTTCCTTTGCCATATTTTCTAATGATTTGATTTAGTGATTGGATTAAACTATACCGAAAATATCGGAATTGCGCATGATCAAATACTCCTTACCTTCAATGGTAATTTCAGTGCCTGAGTACTTTCCGTAAAGAACCTGATCTCCTACTTTAACAGTTACAGGCTTGTCCTTCAGGCCATCGCCTATAGCTACAACCTTTCCTTGTTGAGGTTTTTCTTTAGCGGTATCAGGAATAAAGATTCCGCTCGCGGTCTTGGTTTCAGCCGGTGAGGCTTCCACAAGGACCCTGTCTTCATTGGGTTTGAAATTGATCTTTGCCATATGGATTAAATAGAGATTAAGTTTAACATTTTGATCTGGAAGCTGGCGATAATTATGCCATTTGTGAAAGACAGCCACTTTTTCCTTTTTCGGGCAGCAAAGATGATGAAAAATGTCAGTGTCAGTCAGTCCAGCGGAAATAAATTGTCAATTTTGGCAGGGTCGTGATCCCCACGATCAAATTCAGGAAAAAGGTTCTCCAAAAAGAGCCTCATAGCATTTTTAATTTAAGTCATTTTGACGCTAACCCAACTTTTGAGGCTAGTGCAGCGAAGCGTTTATCAGTTTTGATATTTTTCCATCTGGGATCTATGTTCATCCATACCAGCCAATTTGATCGCTCTTCATACGCTTTGTCGAGCCATTTGAAGGCTAGATCCTTGTTATTCATGGCAGCATAAACGAGGGCTACTCCGTAGGCAGTCACGAACCGATCTTTTGAGATTTCAAGCATTCTTGCAAGGGTCTCATTGGCTTTGTTCGTTTGGCCCGAAATTCCATAAACATATCCGATGGCAGCCAATGCTACTGGCCAATCCGGAATAGCCTTCAGTGTAAACTCGTATTCCTTGATTGCATCTTCATATTTCTTTTGCTCTTGGTAAACTCTTCCCAACCAAAGGTGAGCGAGGGAGAAATTCGGTCTTAGTTCAAGTGATGCTTTGAGTTGCGCAGCTGCTTCATCATAGTTTCCACTGTAATAAAGGCTAAATCCCATGTCAGTACTCAATGGTACCGAAAGCGGATCCATATCTTCAGCTTTTTTTAGAATCGTCTTAGCCTCGTCAAATCGTTCCATCGCTGTCAGATAATATCCATACCAGTCATAGGCAATTTCATAATCAGGATTCAATTGAATTGCTTTTCGGAATTCATCCTCTGCTGCTTTAAAATTCCATTGATAGTAAAATTCGTAATACCCCAGCGAAGCATGGGGTTCAGCAAGCAAGCTGTCAATTGTCAAGGCCTTTTTTGCCGCCTTGTATGCCTTTTTGAATGCCTCGTGAGGCGACAAGAAGGCCCCGTATCCGAGTGCTGTATAACAGTCAGCAATTCCGGAATAAGCTTTTGAATAATTTGAATCGAGGGCTATGGCTTTTTCAAATTGCTCAATACCCTTTTTTAAGTTTTCTTCCGTTCTTTGGTTCCAATAATATCTCCCCTTTAAATAAAGATTGTAGGCTTCAACATTTTCTGTAGGTTTTGACGCGATTCTCTTTTTTTCTTCAAGGCTTAGTTGGGTGTTTAAACTGGATGCAATTTTTTGGGCGACATCACTTTGAACATCAAAAATTTCTTTAAGTGTTCGATCATAAGTCTCTGACCATAACTGCTGATCAGTCACTGCATTAATTAACCTTGCTCTTATCCGAATACGGTTGTCAAAAGATTGAACGTTGCCCTCCACAATCAGATTCGCTTTAAGTTCTTGGCCAATCTCCTTCAGGGTTTTCTTTGTTCCCTTATAATGGAGAGCAGTTGTTTGAGAAATAACACTAAGTGATTTGATTTTAGAAAGTTGAGTTGAGAGGTCTTCAGTAATTCCGTCACTAAAATAGTCGTTCGAACTGCCGTTACTTGAATTGGTAAAAGGCAGCACCACAATAGACGTGGCATTAATAGCTGGATTTGTCGACTGATAAGTTGTTGAAAAAGGAGCGATCAAAAACAAAATCAATCCTATCAATAGTATGTTAACCAGGTACAACGTTGCTTTCAACCAAACATTACCCTTTTGTTGATAGAAATACAGAAATACGATGGCGGATGGAATGGACCCAAATCCCAGAATGGTTATAATTTTTACCCAACTTTCATCCCAGCTGAATTTGGTTGCCAAAAAATCAAACACCTGTATCAGGCCCCATATCGTTCCTGAATAAATAATCAGGTTTCGAATGAGATGACTATCCTTTACTTGATCATAGAACTTGGTCATGATTGGCTTTTTGCACGTGACTTCGGCCCTTTTTAAGAAGTGTAAATATAGTCAGCGGTTTGAATTTTCGTACCTGAACCAAAATAAATTGAGGTTGAATAATACTTACCATATGCTGCATAATTTATCATCTTGACCATTTCGGAAAATGGCTTACAAATTCTTTGAATCAAGCATTGAACTGATTGACAGCAAGAAGTTTAACGAAACCTCTGAGAGCGTGAGGAAGAGAGGAGAAGTGAAGCATTGTCTTGTCATCGATCTATTAGTACTT
>CAZNCO010000496.1:0-3969 GCA_964571345.1 uncultured Ohtaekwangia sp. | reverse complement strand
GTAGCAATTCGATCGTAAGAACCGTTGCGTAATAAGTTACATACACCATTTTAGCCTAAGCACAAGGCTGCGCCCGATTCAAAACCCGCAAGCATAACAGCCGATGATTAAGGTCAATCACTGGAATATGCTCAAGCTTTGCTGCTTCATCCCAGTAGCGCATGCGGATACTTTCAGGAAAGAGGTCATCTGATTCAAAGGCAATAGCTTCGTCAGCGGTCATTCTTCCACCCTGGTATTCAAGTGTCTTTTTGCTGGCGTCAGAAAGACGCTCATAGTAGTCGGGAAATTTAAAGGTGAGGTAGCGCTTTGCCTGAACATGATTTTCCACCAGGCGTGCGATCTTTTCCGGGAAGCACTTCTTACGCAGAAAGTCGGCCCCGATTTTTTCATGACTCTTTGTGCCAAAGCCTCCCATTTGTTCGCGATCTTTTGCACACAGGTGGCCTATGTCGTGGAAGAAGGCAGCGAGAACGACTTCGTCATCATATCTCTCTTCCATGGCCAGTTGGGCACTCTGCGACATGTGCTCAATTTGTGAAACCGGCTCCCCGATGTAGTCTTCGTTGCCATGTTTTTCGTAGAGCTCAAATATCTCGCTTGTGATTTGTTGTGCATTCATCGATTTTGAATTTGCCCAAAAGTTAGACGTGCACATTAAAACGGATGTAATGAAATCATTAACAACCGGAGAAGTTCGTTTTAACAATTAATTTTATGTTTCAATTTTTATTGGCGGCCATTACTTTGCGCGAAAAAAGGAGAATGACTAAGCTGATTGTTTTTGACATGGCCGGTACGGTGATCAATGAAGATAATGTTGTTTATAAGACACTGCAACAGGCAGCAGACCGCGGAGGTATTGCCGTTGATCTTGATCAGGTGCTGGCCATAGGGGCCGGCAAAGAGAAAGCGGTGGCATTGAATGATATTGCCCGTTTGCACGCGCCAACGCTGAGTAAGCAATCCATTGATACAATATATAACGATTTTCTGAAGTCGCTGGAAGAAGCCTACGCAACCTTGCACGTGCTCCCTATACCGGGTGCTGAGGAGCTATTTGCTGAGTTGAAAAAAAGAAACATAAAAGCCGCGCTTAACACCGGCTATAATAAAAAGACAGCAGACCAATTGCTTGCCAGACTCGGCTGGAGAAAAGGCGAACATATTGATGAGGTAATCACCGCCTCTGACGTAGCGCGGGCACGGCCACATGCAGATATGATTTTGGCAGCGATGTCAGCATTTGTTTTTGGAACTGCCAATTTTTTTCCATCGTCCTTACAGTAGTTAGCATTACCAAGACAGTTTATCTAACTTTTTTGGATCCAAGATTTTCGCCATTCTTTCCAAGAAAGTAGTCTTAGTCCAAGCTATTTCATCAACTAGATTTACCTTCAAATGCAAAGATGATGAACCGAAAAATATCGATAGGTGTGCTAATCGCTTTTAACTTCTTAAGTCCTGCATTGTATGGTCAAAATTGGTCCCGTGATATAGTTCCTTTTAAAATTGATATACCAACTTATCAGCTTTCCGATCTCAACGCAAGGCTGCAGTTGA
The DNA here is from genome assembly GCA_964571345.1 of uncultured Ohtaekwangia sp. GTDB lineage: Bacteria > Bacteroidota > Bacteroidia > Cytophagales > Cyclobacteriaceae > ELB16-189. The sequence goes on along the minus strand of CAZNCO010000496.1, from coordinate 2,406 downwards.
GTCGATGGCCGGACGAGATAGCTGATTCTGGCTGGGGATATGGTGCTAATCTGGCCTACATTAAAAACATATGCCACTACTGGCAAAAAGAGTTTGATTGGAAAAAACAGGAAAACAAATTAAATACATTAAAGCAATACCAGGTAAAGATTGACGATCACCTGATTCATTTTATTTATGAAAAGGGAAAAGGAAAAAGCTCAACACCCCTTGTTCTATTGCACGGGTGGCCGGGTTCGTTTTGGCAAATGTTAAAAATTATACCTTTACTAACAGAACCAGATAGTACCGGGCATTCATTCGATGTGATTGTTCCCTCCTTACCAGGTTATGGTTTTTCGTCAAGACCACATCATCGTGGGATGAATGTTTATTTGATGGCGCAGCTGCTTCATCGACTTATAAAAGAAAAACTTAATATCAGCAAGGTGATGCTTCGAGGCTCCGATATTGGAGCAGGCGTAGCTCGTGAATGGGCACTCTCTTTTCCCGAGGACGTGATTGGGCTCCATCTTTCAGGCTCTAATCCTTATGTATATCAAGTACCTTCTGACCTGACCGAAGCAGAAAAGTCGTTCATCCAAAAGGGGCAAGAATTTTTTCAAAAGGAAGGAGCTTACGCAATGGAACAGTCTTCGAAACCTCAAACACTTTCGTATGCGCTTAACGATTCACCGATTGGGTTGGCTGCCTGGATCCTTGAAAAATTTGCAGCATGGTCTGATAATGCAGGGAATCTGGAGACAAAATTTACGAAGGATGAACTCTTAACAAATATCAGTATTTACTGGTTTACGGAGACGATAGGCTCTTCCGTCCGAGTATATTTTGAAAGCGCGCATTCCTGGAGCCCGAATGGAATGAACAAAGTGAAAACGCCCACTGGCTTTATGATGCTTGAAAAGGACATTGCGGTAGGTCCACGGGAATGGGAAGATAGATCTTATAATATCATCCACTGGCATACCCATCCAAGCGGTGGACATTTTGGGGAATGGGAAGAGCCGAATGTCATAGCAAATGATTTGCAGTTATTCTATAAGGAAATTTCAAAGCATTAAAAACAGATGGCTAAACACGTTGATGGAGTGGAGATGTTTTATGCCAAAGATCGGGATGCCTGGCACGAGTGGCTTGAAAAGAACCATGCTAAAAAAAAATCGGTCTGGTTGGTTTATTACAAGCCCGCGAGTGGAAAAACCCGGGTAAGTTATAATGACGCAGTGGACGAGGCTATCTGCTTTGGATGGATAGATAGTAAACCTAACAAATTGGATGAGGAAAGAAGCCTTCAGTTTTTTGCGCCACGAAAACCGAAAAGTAATTGGAGCAGAGTAAACAAGGAAAGGGTTCAAAGATTGTTGAAGGAAAATAGGATGCAACCATCAGGCCTCGACATTGTACAGCAGGCTAAGAAAAATGGCGCATGGACGGCACTTAACGAGGTGGAAAAAATGGTAATACCTAAAGATCTTAAACTTGCGCTTTCTCGAAACAAACAAGCGATGGATTTTTTTATGGCCTTTCCACGGTCATCAAAGAAAAATATTTTAGAGGGATTCAAAATGCAAAACAGCCTGAAACGAGAGTCAAAAGAATAGCGGAAACGGTTCGCCTGGCTGCCGATGACATCAGGGCAAACCACTATCGGCAGCCCAAGAAAAAACTAAAAGTTACACCTTGACGCTTCTCTGCGGTAGCGAGTTGGGGTCGTGCCTTCTTCTTTTTTAAAAAATTTTACAAAGTGTGTAGGCTCAGAAAAACCCAGGTGATCGGAAATTTCTGAAATGTTTTGACTCGAAAATTGCAATAGGTATTTGGCTTCTTTTAGCCTTCTGGCTGAAATGAATTTTTTAGCCGGAATCCCAGTTGCTTCGATCATGGTTTGTGACAAATGATTAGACGAAACATTCAACAACGCTGCATACTCGTCAACGGTGATGTGTTTCAAGAAGAATTCATTTACTAAATATTGATATTGAGCTGCAATGGCCAGATTCCTTTTATTACTTAAGCGAATAACAGTACGAGATTCATAAATACGCCTGACGTACAATAATATCGTTTGAAAAAGCGACCGTATTATCTCTTCCTTGAAATCTTCGGTCGCGTTTTGTTCCTCAATAATTTTTAAAAAATAGTCTCCTAATATGGCCGTTGGTCTTGAGGTGGCATTAATGAGATTTGCTTCTTGAATATTGAAATATGGAAAATGGTCCAGAAAGCTGTAAGGGGAATTAAAATTTAGAAACTCGGGTTTGAAAAAGACACAGTACCCAAACCAGTTTCCTTTTTTGTTCCAACTGGCTATTTGCCCCGGAGCAACACATAAAATAAAGTTTGACGGATTATTAAAAGAGATATCATTTAACGAGTATTCTAAATTTTCGGTGCCAATGTTAAGAG
>CAZNCO010000495.1:0-3976 GCA_964571345.1 uncultured Ohtaekwangia sp. | reverse complement strand
GTGTAGTTCCGTTCGCAGCTGTCTTCAAGGAGAAAGAAAAATTTGCTGGCAAGAATATTGGAATTATTCTTTCAGGCGGCAATGTGGATTTGGAGAAGGTGGGGGAGTTTTTTAAGAAGAAATGATTTGTCATGGAAAAATTCTTAGCGAAGATTGGCCTATTTGATAAGTTGAATATTGGGATCCCTATTCAAAGGGAAAAATTTGTTGAAATTTTAAAGTCAAATGTCGATCAGGACCAGCCTTACTATTCAGAAATTTTTTCTTCCAACAAGAATATCTATAAGGGAACAGTTACTTCGAATAATTTTGAATTTAGGAGGAAGAGAAAATTGTTTGACATGAAAATGAATTCAACAAAATGTTCAGGAAAATTTAACCAAGTTAATGACAAGCTTGAAATTGAAATCGCTTTCGATGGATTTCCAAGAATATTGATTCTGTTTTTCGGTATGTTGATTTTATTCTATCTCGCTGCCCTCATTTTTATTCTAATTGGTGGTACCTCAGCTTTTATGCTTGCTATGATATTGCCAATTTTAGCATTTCATGCCCTGTTTATGTTAGGAATACCTTACATGATGTTGAAGAGATCATTACAAACAACAAAGTATGATTTGCAGAGAGATCTTCACTTTATGTTGAAAGATCAACCAGAGTAGTTTTTGATGCCTAATGCGCCTGCAACCAATTCTCTCCCACTCCCACTTCCACATCCATCGGCACGTCAAGGATCACAGCTGTTTTCATTAGCTCGATCACTTTTGGTTTTACAATTTCTTCTTCTGATTTGTGAAGATCGAAGACCAATTCGTCATGCACTTGTAAAATCATTTTTGTTTTCAGCTTCTCGCGCTCCAGCCAGCGGTGAATGCTGATCATCGCGATCTTGATAATGTCAGCAGCACTTCCTTGGATGGGAGCGTTGATAGCGTTGCGTTCGGCAAACTGGCGCGTGGCCATATTGCGCGAGTTGATGTCTCGCAAATATCTTCTGCGTCCTAAAATGGTTTCTACAAATTCTTTTTCGCGCGCATGATTGATCGAGTCGTCCATGTATTTTTTGATGGAAGAAAACTCTTTGAAGTAAGAATCGATAATCTCCACCGCTTCTGCTCGCGGAATGTTCAGGTTCTGCGACAAGCCGAAAGCAGTGCTGCCATACAAGATTCCGAAGTTCACTTCTTTCGCCTTGCGCCTCATGTCGGGAGTTACTTTATCGATATCAACTTTGAAAACGTTGGCGGCAGTAGTAGTGTGAATGTCGCGTCCGGTGCGGAAGGCTTCCATCATCGTTTCGTCTTTCGCGAAAGCGGCTGCAATGCGCAACTCAATCTGCGAGTAGTCGGCAGACATGAAAAGATAGTCTTTGCTTCGCGGCACAAACGCGCCACGAATTTGTCTTCCCTTCTCTGTGCGGATCGGGATGTTTTGCAGGTTCGGATTATTTGAACTTAATCTTCCGGTAGCGGCAACAGACTGTCTGTAATCAGTGTGAATTCGATGATCAAATTTGCTCACCATTTTCGGCAATGCCTCTACATAGGTGGAGCGCAGCTTTTCGTTTTCACGGAAGTCCAGAATTTTCTGGGCGATGGGATGTTCTTCTGCCAGTTTGATCAGGATGTCTTCGCCCGTAGCGTATTGGCCTGTCTTGGTCTTCTTGGCTTTCTCCATCAACTTCATTTTGTCGAAGAGAATTTCACCCAATTGCTTCGGAGAGCCGATGTTAAACTCAGCGCCTGCCAGTTCAAAAATTTCTTTCTGCGTTTTCTCACTGTCGATACGCAAAGAAGTTGACATCTCTTTCAGAGCTTCTTCATCAAGAGCCACCCCTTCGCCCTCCATTTCGGCTAGCACATAGACAAGTGGCATTTCCACTTCACGCATCAGTCGCCAATGGCCACGAATTTTCAACTCGTCTTCCAGCTTCTGTTTTAGTTGAAAAACAATGTCAACGCGTTCACAGAAATATTTCGTTTCGTCTGCACTGCCAATCAATTGATAATTCAGATACTGATTGCTCAATATGCCAAGATCGTGCGAAGCCTCGGGCTCAATAAGGTAATGAGCGAGCGTAGTATCGAAGAGCTGCCCGCGCATTTGAATTTTGCTTTTCTTCAGAGCGAGAACAGTTTGTTTTATGTTGTGCCCGACTTTTGAAATAGCCTCGGAAGAAAAAATCTCCTCTAGCTTTTTCAAAGTTGAACCGACCAACGACACATGCCAAGCCTCACCGCTGCGAAATGAAAAAGCAAATCCTTTAATGTTGAAATCAAAGTTGGGTTGCTCATCCGTGATAACTTCGAGTGAAATTAATTTTTGTTGTTTGAGTTTCTCAATCAATTCAATCACTTCAACTTCCGATTCGATTTTTTTGTATTCTGCATTTGAGGAAGCTGGCGCCACCGATTCTGACGCAGCAATTGCCGAACCAAACATCGAAAGCTGGGAAGGCTTGGATTCCTTGATTGCAGCGGGAGACATCTCAGCCGTTGATCCACCACTTGAGAAAACTCTTGGAATCATCGTCTTGAATTCAAGATCCTCCATGATCGGCCTCAACACTTTTTCGTCCGGACCTTTGTAGCGAAGATTTTCTTCATGAAACTCAATCGGCACATCGGTGATGATGGTGGCCAGTTTTTTTGATAGAATTGCTTGATCGCCAAATTGCTCAACGCGTTCCTTTTGTTTGCCTTTCAGTTTGTCCGCATTGGCGACTATCCCTTCCACAGATTTGAATTGCTTCAAAAGTTCAGCCGCAGTTTTTGGCCCGATGCCGGGAATGCCGGGAATATTATCAGAAGTATCGCCTTGCAGTCCGAGAATGTCGATCACCTGGCTCACATTTTCGATATCCCATTTTTCGCAGACTTCTTTTGGCCCAAGCACGTCAACGGCATTACCCATGTAGGCAGGTTTGTAAAGCAATACATTGTCTTTCACAAGCTGACCAAAATCTTTGTCGGGAGTCATCATGTAAACGGTGAAGCCCTCGGTGGCAGCACGCGTGGCGAGTGTCCCAATGATATCGTCTGCTTCGTAGCCATCCATTTCCAAAATCGGAATGTTGAAGCCGCGGATAATTTCCTTCACAATTGGAATTCCTGATCGAATATCCTCCGGGGTTTCCTGGCGCGTAGCTTTATATTCTTTAAATATTTCGTCACGAAAAGTCTTCGCTGCCGTGTCAAACGCTACCGCGATATGTGTCGGTTTTTGCTTTTGCAAAACTTCGAGCAAGGTATTGGTAAAACCAAAAGGCACACTTGTGTTGTGACCTTTGGAATTGATGCGAGGTGATTTGGTGAATGCAAAATGCGCCCGGTAGATCAGCGCGTAAGCATCGAGGAGGAATAATTTCTTAGAGTCAGACATCGTTCTATAATTAAGGCGAAAGTCGGAAATTTTAAGTCATTCGTGAAATGCAAAATGATCAAGTTGTAATACAATGTCTTTGCATTTTGATTTATTATTCATAACTCGAAACATATGAATAATGTCTTGGTTGAAAATTTCTTGCACTGGGAGAAGGAGACTCCTAACAATATTTTTTTCCGTCAACCGGTAAACGGGAAGTGGCATGACTGGACGTTTCGTCAGGCTGGCGATGAGATCCGGAAAATTGCGGCTGGCATTCAGTCGTTGAATTTGCCTTCCAGAAGTAACATCGCGATACTTTCCAAAAACTGCGCACATTGGATAATGGTGGATCTTGCCATTATTATGGCCGGGCACGTGTCGGTGCCCTTGTATGCCAATATCAGTCACACATCAATCAAGCAGATTTTAGATCATTCTGGAGCCGCTGCGATTTTTATTGGCAAGCTGGATGATTATGAAGATCAAAAAGCCGGCATTTCTGATTCCGTCAGGAAAATCAGCATTGATTTTTATGGAATCAAAGAAGGAGAGTTGGTAAGCAATTGGATTGCCAACCAAAAACCGCTAACTGAAATGGCTTCGTGGGAAC
>CAZNCO010000494.1:0-3978 GCA_964571345.1 uncultured Ohtaekwangia sp. | reverse complement strand
GTACCATGCTGCATCTTGCCAGGAGCGCAGCTTCGTGTGCGGGGCATGTTCCTCCAGCTGAAGAAGGATAGCCAGCAGCCCGGTATATACCGCAACCATCACTGCAAAGACAAAAAGTATCTTTTTATAGTTAGGCCGCTTCATAGAACTTTAAATGCGGTAACAATATAGGAAAAGAAATTAAGGAGATCAGATAACCTGCCTGGGATATCTGCTTTCGTTTATATTCAATAGGCTACCCTTACAGAGTTTGGCCTAGAACTTCCGGATTGACAAATATTTTTTAATAAATTAGTGAGCAAAACAAAGTCACAGTTACTGGGCGCTGAGATGAACATTCTGAAACTATCGCGCACACTGCAGGTTACGCTGTGGCTCCTAACCCTGGTAGCCGCCTTAGTTTGGATAATTGTGCCTCAGCCACCATTCAACCCTGAGCCCATAACTGTAATTCTTGGACTTGTGTCTACTGCAGTATCGGCATTGCTCACGGAGTTTTCATCTGCACTTAAAAAAGAAAAATACTCTACTTCTTATGCACTTGCTTATGGGTACGTTACCAACTTCATTGATCCCGTAGTGACACAGCTGATCAAAACAGCGCAGGCCGAGCCTCCGCAACTACTCGTCTACATCCCAAAAAAAGTTGATGAACTTGAACCCAATCATATTGACCGGGTAATGAAGCTGATACATGAGAAAAAATTTTCAGATCAATTGCTAAAGATTAGCACGGGCTCTGGCCGCACACGCGATCTTATCTCTTTACTAAAAGGGCAGGGCAAGCCTCTCTTTTTTGATTTTCCGTCTACCCTTTTAACGCTCAACAGTTTGATCGAGTATAATCTTCAGCAGCGAAACAATTCGTTTACGCGGGACGAGCTTGCAACTCAATACATCTCAGAGTTCGTAAAAGCACTGCAGGGATTGATCGAGGATAAAGGATTAGGCAGCTACGTGGCTTTTACCAACAAGTCGCTGGATGGGCTGGCCCAATAATTAATTTCAATTGCATTTTTTCAGTTCTGCCGCCACTTGCTGTACATCTGTCATGCCTTTTTCGGCTCCCCATGAATTGGTTATGTAGGTCATTATCTCCGCAATTTCGAGATCTGTAAGACTTACTACGCCAGGCATTGGTTTATTGTAAGACACGGTGTTTACTTTAAGTTCCCCTTTGATCCCATACTTCATCAGACAGGGTAAAGCAGATAAATTTTCCAAAAGGTAGTCGCTCGATGCTAAAGGGGGATAAACTCTGCCCAAACCCTTTCCAGACTTTTGATGGCAGTTGCTGCAATGTTTGCTGTAGAGTTGCTCGCCCTGCACATAATATTGTTCAAACTTAGGATCGCGTGACGAACAAGAGCTAAAAAGGAGCGCAATGAAACCAGCTATACAAACACCAGCGATTCGTGAATCTCTCATCTTTCTGATCTCAGTCTTTTAATATCGGCTATCAGCTGATTTACGTCTTGCTCTTTGGTGCCATCATACTTTCCGCGAATGCGTCCCAACTTATCGATAAGCAAAAAAGCTCCGCTATGAATGTATCCGTCAGGCTCAGTCTTGTCTTCCAATGCAGTGGCGAAGTAACTTGTTTGTGCTATTTTGAAAATAGAATCCTTGACTCCTGTTACAAAGTGCCAGTGTTTACTTTCAACTCCCAGTCGATCGGCAAAATCGCGAAGCAAAGCAACAGTGTCGTACTCAGGATCAATGGTGTGCGAAAGAATTAACACATCATCCATGTCTTTCGTAGCTTCATACACACGCAGCATTTGTGTTTTCATAATGGGGCAAATGGTGCGACAACTGGTAAAGAAAAAATCTGCTACATAAATTTTGCCTTTGAATGTAGCGTTGGTAACTGCAGCACTGTCCTGATCTACAAACTGGAATGGAGCAATAGTATGATAGACGGTATCCTTTCCGTTGAACTCGTGTTCTCCGAAAATGGGGAGCTTCTCGTTTTTTGGACTACAAGCCGCTAGCCATAAACAACAAGCGAGCACCATCCATAAACCACAGCTAGTCCACCGCCTCTGGGTTTTAGTGTTCTTTGGGATTACCTGTCGACTGCCTGCAGCCAACTCACCCAATAATAATCTCATCTCCTTCTTTAACTTCATCATGATCAATTGCTAAAACATTTTGTCCAAATAAAACTTTATTACCGTCTCGTCTGTATTTTGAAAGGGTTGCCAATGGCTCAATGCCTTTCTCACCAGTATCTTGATTCTCGGTAGTGAGTACACACCTTGCACAAGGTTTCACTACTGCAAACCTATTCTTACCTATCGAAAAATTTCTCCAGCTATCTTCTTCAAAGGGTAGATCTCCGCTGAAAACAAAATTAGGACGAAAACGATTCATGGGTACAGGTTCTGCGAGCCTTGCATTCAAATCCGCCAACGATGCCTCACCAATTATTAAAAATGGAAAAGCATCAGCCAAACTTACTTGTTCCTGATTGGTAGCATAAGTCTCATCAACAAATCTTGTATTTCTTTCCGGAAAGGAAACCAGCCTGCATTTGATTTTCATCATGTCAGAGAACCACTCACTGTGATGTTTACTCACTTCATTTACCACCACACCGTCTTCCCAAATCATACTCTCAATCGGGGCATCAGAAATTGAATCGTCAGTTAGCGAAATTGAATGTCCCTCAAAAGTAATTCTGATTGTGTCTCCTTCCAGCGATTGTTTGAATAGTGCCATCTTATGAATTTCACGCTGGGTCATAAAACGGTTTTGTTCGTCAATCAACATCCAGCGCCTGTCAAACTTCAAACCTTTTGGCATTACTTGCGATTGCTTGAGTCGGATACCGCCTAATGATTTGACCGGGTAAATCCAAATTTCAGTTAACGTGCGATGGCTCATGAACTTTTAAACGTAAATTGGCATTTCAATACCCAAAAGTAATTCATAAATGACAAACACTTCAGCTTTGTGGTATTTTGAAAGCGTGAATCTTTATGATACGCTTTGCCCGCACAAGGTAAAAACGATGGCCGAGCGCCACACTTTTAACTATTTCAAGAAAGATCAGTTCATTTATTTCCCGGACGAGCCGGCACAATACATTTACATGATTGCTGAAGGGCGTGTGAAGATCGGGCATTATCTGGATGACGGCAAAGAAGTGGTTACATCTATCTTAAGCACAGGCGAGATTTTTGGCGAGCTGGCATTGGCCGGTGAAGAAAAACGAAGAGACTACGCTCAGGCAATGGATGATAAAACGACCGTGTGCCCTTTGAGTATTGAAGACCTGAAACAATTAATGTGGGAGAACAAAGAACTTAGCTTTAAGATGCTAAAACTGGTTGGTCTCAGATTGATGAAACTTGAGCGTAAACTTGAGTTGCTGGTATTCAAAGATGCACGCACGAGGATTATTGAATTCATTAAAGACTCTGCCACCTGGAAAGGAAAGAAAGTAGGATATGAAACGCTTATTCCCACGAAACTCACTCACAAAGATATTGCGGCCCTTACGGGAACAAGCCGCCAAACTGTGACCACTATCCTTAATGAGTTGAAAGAAAAGAACCTTATCAACTTTGACAGAAAGAAAATATTGGTGAGGGATTTAGAGAACTTGAAGTAAAGTCGCTGACTCTAAGTGACCAACGACTTTACTTCCGGTTGTCGTCTATTCTTCAATCAACACGCCCATTTTGCCCATTTGGTAATCGCGCATTGCTTCCATGATTTGAGTTTGCGTGTTCATTACAAAAGGGCCATATGAAACCACATCTTCATTCAAAGGCAGTCCACTTAGCAATAGTACGCGAGTCTCTTTTACTGCCTCCAGCGAAATTCCTTCGCCATCGTTTTTAAAGTGGACCAGGTGTAACTCATCCACCAAACCAAAGCCATCTACTTTCAGTTGTCCATCCAGCAAATAGATGAAAGCATTGTGATCTTCAGGCAAAGGAATAGAAATCTTACCACCTTCGTTAAAAT
>CAZNCO010000493.1:0-3978 GCA_964571345.1 uncultured Ohtaekwangia sp. | reverse complement strand
AAACAGGTGATATACTCAACCCCTTGAAAAATGGAATTCTGAACGAGGACAATATTTTTACAATTGGCAAAATCATTCTGGGTGAAAGAAAAGTGGATACTGCCAATACAACTGTGTTTAAATCTGCAGGCATGGCGCTCTTTGATTTGTTTGTTGCACAGCGGATGTATGAGCAAGCTTTAAATAAAAATATGGGTACCGCGGTTATATTATAGTAACTTTTGAATTATGAAATTTTTCATATTGATTAGAAAAGCGACAAAATCTATTTTCTTGATTTTGATTTTTAGTTTATTTGCGCAGGCTGGTTTTGCTCAAAGGAGTCAGCCTTTGTTTGTATTTACTGTTTCTTCACCACAGCCATCGGGCCATCATTTTCATGTGGAGTTACAAACTAGCGGATGGAATCAGGATACCATCCGGTTCAAAATGCCCAAATGGTCGCCAGGATATTATCAACTTTTAAATTACGACAATGCGGTAGAAAATTTAATAGCGCTAGATGATAGAGGCAAAAGTTTATATGTAAAAAAATCAAATGATAATACCTGGACTTTGGCAGGTATTAAGAATAAAAAAATTAAGCTGAGTTATGATGTGAAAGCAGAAAAGCAATTTGTAGCCCAAAGCTATGTGGATAGTACTCATGCGTATTTTGTGCCGGGTGGTATATTCCTTTATGCTGACGGCTATTTGCAAAACGCTGTTACAATTAAAATAGAGTTGAACAAACACTGGCGAATTGTTACTGGATTAGAGAATGTTCCGGGTAAGACGAATGAGTTTTTTGCTTCTGATTTTGATATACTTTATGATTCTCCAATCCTTGCCGGGGAGTTGGAAGAGCTCCCTTCATTTTACATAAATGGAATTGAACATCGCTTTGTGAGTTATCAACCAGGAAATTTTGACCGTGTGACCTTTATTCAAAAGTTAAAGAAGGTCGTAGAAGCGGCCGTGGCGATCATTGGAGATATTCCTTACAAGAGATATACATTTATTGGCATTGGCCCCGGTCGCGGGGGGATCGAACACTTGAACAATACAACGGTTAGCTTTAAAGGAGATGATCTTCATTCACCGGAGGCTATGAATCGAATGCTGAATTTTTTAGCCCACGAATATTTTCATCATTATAATGTAAAGCGCATACGACCTTTTGAGCTCGGTCCATTTGATTATGACCAGGGAAGCCGAACGAATTTACTTTGGGTGAGTGAAGGCTTGTCGGTTTATTATGAATATTTGGTCGTAAAACGTGCCGGGCTTGCAGATGCACAAACTCTTTATTCTAACATTGAAAAGAATATCAATGCGACCGAGAATAATCCCGGTAAACAATTTCAATCTCTCACACAAGCCAGCTTTAGAACATGGAGTGACGGACCTTTTGGGACACAAGGTGATGACGTTGGGAAAACTATTTCTTATTATGACAAGGGGCCTTTAGTCGGTCTTCTACTTGACTTTGCGATTCGGAATGCCACTCAAAACAAGAAATCACTTGATGATGTGATGCGGTTTTTATACTGGCAGTATTATAAAAAGATGAATCGTGGATTTACGGACGCAGAGTTTGAGCAGACTTGCGAAACCATAGCAGGCACAAGACTTACTCGTCTTTTTGAATACGTCTACACCACAAAAGAATTGGATTATAATGCGTATTTAGCTTATGCAGGATTGAAACTTGAAAGCAGCGAAGGTGCGGACGCAAAAGGAAAGAAGTTTAGAATTACACGACTTGAAAATACGAATGCGTTTCAGCAGTCAATACTAAAGTCGTGGCTTGGCGAGTAGATTGTCTTTGACCAAAAAACTACACCAATTCGCGCGATAACTATTGAGCTGACGCTTTTGTAGTTTCGTGTACTTATGAAGCAACTCTCTTTCTTTTCTTCAGCTGTTCGCGCGGGTTTTCTGGTTGGCATTCTTGATGCCATCGCAGCGTCCGTCAATTCATATTTGGCGCGAGGCGTGACTCCTGCCGGAGTATTTCGGTATGTGGCCAGCGGTGCACTAGGTAGTGATGCTCTTTCGGGAGATTCGTTAACTGCTTTAATTGGCTTGGGCTTTCATTTTGGCATTGCCATCAGTTGGACTCTTTTATTTTATTTTGCAGCTGAGAGAGCGAGGTGGATCCGGGCCAACCTGATTTTAGCTGGGTTGAGTTATGGATTTTTTATCTGGCTCATGATGAATTTTGTGGTGCTACCTTTATCCCAAATTCCACCAATCACTTACAGGCTGCAGCCGACATTAATTATGATTGGCATTCACATGTTTGTGATTGGCCTAAGTATTTCATTTTTAGCAAACCGGTATTTTGGAAAACTCAGGACTTAACTGATCTGTCAATTTTATGAAGTGTCTTGGTCAATGATAGTTAAGATAAAATAATCGAGTTTACTTCACTCCGCTTCCAACAAGGGCTTGCATGGAGGGCGAAAGGGCACTTTTGCCAAATTCTTCTTCAAACTTCAATGCAATTTTTTCTTCCAGAATATTTACGGCATTGGGATCATAATCTATGATTTCTTTGTAAATGGGGTTGCCTTCAATGATTCCTTTTGCCGCATCGAGGGCAGTATCTGCGTGCCCTCTTTTTTTCACTAGTTCTATTTGCACATTTAAAAATCCCGAGTTAGCAAGTAGCTGCTGCAGCTCTTTCGTGTCGTACATGGAATATGGGATTTTAAAAAAAGAGGGCGCGTTATCATTAAAAAAATCCTGAATGATTTTATTTGCAATGGCAAATGTTTCAACTGTCTCAATTTTATCCCAAGTGCTAAAGACAAATTTTCCAACTTTTTTTAATACTCGATGCACTTCCTTGAAGGCTTGCAGTTTATCAGGCACGAACATAATTCCGAATTGACAAACCACGGCATCAAATGAATTGTCGACAAATGGTAGTCATCATGTCGGCTGTTTTCCATTCGATTCTTGTATCTGTCACATTACTTTTTCCAACAGCAATCATGTCTGGATTTAAATCAGTGGCAGTTATCTTCACTGAAGATGGAAGTCTTTTTGAGAGCTGTGCGGTAACAAGCACTGTACCACAAGCAAGTTCCAAGATCGAAGTAACGTCTGCAGAAACCCTGGTTGCAATGTCCTGAGCATAGGGAATAAAAAGAAGGGGCCCCAGGTAGCGGTTATAATTGGTTGGAATAGTTCCCGAAAAAGAGATCGGTCGGCTGGACATATTGATTGATGTTAGAAAATTATTTCAGTTAAACTTATTTTGTCGCATCTTCTTTTTATCGGAGTGTTTTTTCTTTTTCTCGAGACGATTTTGTTTTGCAGCTTTTGAAGGTTTAGTTGCCTTTCGCTTTTTTCTTTTGGTAAAGGCTTGATTCAGCAAATGTGCTAGTTTTTGCAGGGCTTCTTCTTTGTTATCAAGTTGTGAACGTTTTTCCTGAGAAGAGATAATCAAGATTCCTTCGGTGCTAAGTTTTGAAGATAGCTTTTGTAATAACATTTCTTTTTCTTCTGGCGTAGTTACACTTGAGTTTTTTATATCCCATCGCAGCGTTACTTTACTGTTAACCTTATTTACATTTTGCCCTCCGGGGCCGCTGCTGCGCGAGGTTATGAATTCCAGCTCATTGATTATTAACTGTGGAGTAAGGGTTCTATTTTCCATGCCACTTCAAAGTAACGATTAACAAGTTATTTTGCCAACTTTTGATTTGCGTCTGAAAATCGATCATCAAATTCTGTAAATTGAATTTTCGAATAAATCACGTTCATGCACGCTCGATCAAAACCCATTGCACTTCTGTTGATAGGCAGCATTGTTGCCTTTTCAGTCCTAAGCTTGAAGTTGCTTTCCCCTCCAGCAGTGATCCCCTCTTCTGAGGGTGACGAAAAGTTTTCGGCTGAACGTGCTTTGATTTTTCTTTCTGTCATCGCACAGGAGCCTCATGTTTCGGGTAGCCCCGCTCATACACGTGTGCGCGATTACATTTACAC
>CAZNCO010000492.1:0-3981 GCA_964571345.1 uncultured Ohtaekwangia sp. | reverse complement strand
AAAAAATCGTGTCCATTTTGGATACGATGGAGAATCGTGAAAAGGATTTATTGAAAGATCAAACGGAAGTAACACAAGCAGACCTGGAGCAATTTAATTTCTCATTCAGCATTCTCATTCTCTTTGTAGTGCTACTTCTCTCCGCAGTTTTCTTTACCATTAATAAGACCATTGGCAACCGGCTGGAGACGCAGCTTTCCCTGGAGAAAGTTTCTAAAGAATTAGACGATCTCTATAACAATTCACCGTGCGGTTATTTTTCCGTAGACGCGCAGGGAACCTTCATTCACATGAATGATACATTACTGAAAACATTGGGATACACACGTAATGAAGTAATCAATCAGAAAAAAGTTCCTGATATTATTGTCATCAACACGATGGAGAGCTACGAAAATAACTTTGCTGATTTTCGAAAGGTAGGCAAAGTGGCCGACCTGGAGGTTTTGCTGCGCTGCAAGGATGGTGACACGATTCCGTTTCATCTTAATTCTACCGCCATGTATGATGAAAACAATCAGTTTGTAATGGCACGCAGTTCTGTGTTTGATATCACCGAAAGGAGAAAAGCTGAAGCGAAGGCAAAGGATATTGCCAAAGAGCTGGAGTCTTTTACATACTCGATTGCACACGATTTGCGCGCTCCGCTTAGATCTATCTCTGGATTCGTAAAAATACTTGAAGAAGATTACAGCCAGGCCATTGACCAAGAAGGTAAACGGTTGATAAAGGTAATTGAGCGAAACGCCACGAATATGGGGCATCTGATCGATGACCTGCTAGACTTCTCTCGTATGAACAGGAAAGAAATGAGTGAGCAAGAGATAAATCTTGACGTTATGCTAAGTCAAATTATTAGTGAGTTGTTAGTGAATGAAACGGCCCGAAAGATAAATATCAAGAGGGAACCTTTGGGAGTAATCACCGGTGACCTTAGCATGCTTCGGCAAGCATGGATCAATCTTCTGTCAAATGCAATTAAATACACACGCAAAACAGAAGAGGCCGAGATAGAAATAGGATCAAAAACAGAAGATGGAAAAAAAGTCTTTTTTGTTCGCGATAATGGGGTGGGCTTTGACATGAAATACCATCATAAACTTTTTGGAGTATTCCAACGACTTCATAAAGCGCAAGACTTTGAAGGAACTGGCGTGGGGCTCGCCCTGGTGCAGCGCATCGTTAACCGGCATGGTGGAAAAATCTGGGCCAATGCCGCACCCAATAAAGGAGCCACCTTTTTATTCTTTTTTACAGACGAACATTCTTAAACATCAATCACCATGAATGCACCGATTGAAATTTTATTGGTAGAAGATAATGAGAATGATGCAGAACTAACCATTCGCACGCTCAAGAAACATAATCTCGCAAATCATTTGCTGCACCTACAAGATGGAGAAGAGGCTTTAGATTATCTTTTTAACATCGAAAACAACCATCCAAAACTGATTCTTCTCGATCTCAAAATGCCGAAGGTAGACGGGCTCGAAGTGTTGAAAAGATTAAAAGGCGACCCGGAGAAGAGAGTTATTCCCGTGGTGGTGCTCACCTCCTCAAAAGAAGAGCGCGACATAATTGAGTCGTATCACTTGGGCGTGAATGCTTATATCGTAAAACCCGTAGAGTTCAACAAATTTATTGATGCTGTGTCGCAAGTTGGTTTGTTCTGGTTAGTGTTAAATCAACCCCCTGTTTCATGACTACCCTTGAAGTAGATGAGCTAAACAAAGAGCTCCATATTTTGATTTTAGAAGATCGCCAGGATGATGTGGAACTGATGAAACACATTCTGAAAAAAGACAACATTAGCTTCAGTATAGAAGTGGTGGACTCGCGAGCAGAATTTGACGAAGCCCTTAACTCTTTCAAGCCGGATGTCATTCTATCCGATCATGCGCTTCCGCAATTTAATTCACTTGAAGCCTTGAACATGGCCAGAAGGAAAGGTGTATTGGCCCCGTTTATACTGGTAACGGGCACGGTGTCAGAAGAATTTGCAGTCAGCTGTCTCAAACAAGGAGCGGATGATTACATTCTCAAATCAAATTTAGCGCGTCTTCCGTCTGCGATCCGGAATGCGTTGAAAAAAAAACTGATAGAAGCGAAAAGAGAAAAAGCTGAAATAGCTTTGCGCAAGCAGAACGAAGAGTTGGTAAAGGTAAACCAAGAGCTCGACAGTTTTGTGTACAGTGTGTCACACAACATTCGTGCTCCCCTGATGTCTGTGTTAGGCTTAATTAACCTGGCCCGTTTCGAAATTCAAAGCAGCGGTACAGCGGACTACCTCAAATATTTTTCGATGATGGAGAACAGTATCAAAAAGCTGGATGGCACCGTCAAGGAAATTCTGGATTACTCCAAGAATGCACGCAATGAAATTGATTTCTCAGCTGTTGATTTGGAAAAACTATTTGACGAATGTATTGATAGCCTGAAATACATGAAAGGCTTTGAAAATATTCAATTGCGAAAAACGATCCGACAAAAAACTATTTTAGTTTCCGACTACAAACGAATCAAAGTGATCGTGAGCAATCTCTTATCCAACGCGATAAAATATAGCGACCAAACAAAAAATAATTCGTTCATCGAGGTTGACGTTCGCGTACAAGATCACGAAGCCAGAATGCGAATAACAGATAATGGGATTGGAATATCTGCCGACCTGCTCCCGAATATTTTCAATATGTTTTACAGGGCAACTGATAAAAGCGAAGGGGCCGGACTGGGACTTTACATTGTGAAGGAGGCTGTAAAGAAACTAAATGGCAGCATTGATATTAAGTCGGTACTTTATGAAGGCACAACCTTTGAGTTGGTATTTCCAAATGAGACAATACCGAACTGAACAGCAATAGCTCAAATTTCACTCTCCCCGAAGTGATTGACAAATGGGAGAATTATGTAAAGTATAATTGACTTAAATCCTTTTTTTACTTTAATCGTTTTAAAGATTAATATAAACGTAAGAACCTATCGGCTTCGACACTACTTCTCTTTGAAAAGATCATATGAATAGAAAAGAAGTAGCCGTAATTGTGTTATTGTTAGCACCGCTTTCAATGAGAGCACAATTCCGCAGATTTACATCCCGAAATCGTGAAGACATGAGAGGATACCTCTCGTATGCGACTGTCGGAGTGGGCAATATTTCCAACCAACAGTTTAACCAATGGTTAGCCTCTGACGGCAAGAGTCCATTTGAATCGATGATCGCGATTGACCTGATTACGATCAAGGCACATTTGGGCCAACATTGGTTCGGAGGAGTTTCTTTTGGTGTGCTGATCTCTGAGCCAAACGAACACATCGGCTCGTACGACTTCGTATTTTCGATTGGTCGCAGTGTGTTTAGTTCGCAACGGTTCCAAAGTAATTTGAATGCTAATTTTCTAGCCGGAAAGTCTGTTATTAGCGACATTGTCCCTACAGGTATTTCAAATCCAGATCCAACCGCAGTTCTCTATTCTTCGTTCTTTGGTTTTGGGCTGTCGCATTCAAATTACTTTACATTGACCTCATGGTATAAGAAAGGTAACAAACGGTCACTCGCTTTTGGCTTTGAATACGGTGTTAATTTTACCGGCCAAAGCTCATGGACTTTCGGGCACAGCGTGCACAAAAATGCTAATCCAGGGATTTCAATTCCAGGTGTTCCTAACTTTGATCCAACATGGACCTACATAAAGTTCTCCCTTACAATAGTCTATCACTAATGTTGTTTTACTCTCCTCTCAATGACTTGACCGGATTTGCGATAGAGGCTTTGATCGATTGATAACTCACCGTGAGCCATGCAATACTTAGGGCAATAATTCCTGCTATAACAAATGATCCAACACCTAAAGAAATCCGGAAGGCAAAACCGCTCAGCCAGGAGTCCATCATCCACCACGCGAATGGCGCTGCGAGTGCAAAAGCAATCAAGACTAATTTTGTGAAATCTTTTGACAGAAGGATCACTGCACTCGCCACAGA
>CAZNCO010000491.1:0-3982 GCA_964571345.1 uncultured Ohtaekwangia sp. | reverse complement strand
TAGTTAATTAGTGTGCCAGGATTTGTTAAATCGCCATAATAAGTTGACGTACCTGTACCTACGGAACCTATAATTGTCCGCTTCTCCCGTATGGCATAGAAACTTTGCGAGAAAGAAAGCTCAGAAAATAAGCAGGAAGCCAATAGAATAAGTCCGATTCTCTTCATTCAGGGCAAATATTAGACGACAAGTTAATACAAAATCACACAAGAAAGAAACCTTACTCAGGCAAGAACTTCCTTGATTTTTTGTGCTGCATCTTTCAAAAGGATGGCAGAAAACACCTTTAAGCCTGATTCCTGGATAATCTTGGCACCTTCTTCAGCATTGGTTCCCTGCAATCTTACGATGATAGGCACCGGAATATTACCTACTTTTTTATACGCTTCTACTACTCCGTTTGCTACCCTGTCGCACCTTACAATACCACCGAAGATGTTGATCAGAATGGCTTTCACGTTAGGATCTTTCAATATAATCCGAAATCCTGCTTCTACTGTTGCGGCATTTGCGCCACCGCCTACGTCTAGGAAGTTGGCGGGTTCACCACCCGAAAGTTTGATGATGTCCATGGTTGCCATGGCCAGCCCGGCTCCATTCACCATACACCCCACATTGCCATCGAGCTTCACATAGTTGAGCCCTGATTTGCCGGCTTCTACTTCGAGAGGATCTTCTTCCGAAATGTCTCTTAGTTCTTCCAGGTCTTTGTGACGGAACAATGCGTTGTCGTCCAGGTTAACCTTGCCGTCAACAGCGAGAATTTTATTATCGGATGTTTTCAGTACGGGATTGATTTCAAACATTGAAGCATCCAATCCCATGTATGCCTGATACAGCGCGTTTACAAACTTCACCATTTCCTTGAAGGCATTTCCTTCGAGGCCGAGCGCGAATGCAATTTTGCGTGCCTGGAAAGCTTGTAAGCCGATCTCAGGGTTAATCCATTCTTTTACAATTTTTTCCGGGTGTGCTTCCGCCACCTCTTCGATATTCATACCACCTTCTGTGCTGGCCATGATCACTGGTTGGCTCTTGGAGCGATCCAAGAGGATGCTCATATAATATTCCTTTGGTTCGCTTTCGCCTGGATAATAAACATCTTCAGCAATGAGAACTTTGTTTACTTTTTTACCGGCAGCGCCTGTTTGAATGGTCACGAGTGTGCCACCCAAGATAGCCTTTGATTTTTCAAATACTTCATCTACGCTCTTGGCAAGCACGACCCCTCTGGAGCCAGTCTCTTTTACCGTTCCTTTACCACGACCCCCTGCATGAATCTGTGACTTAACTACGAACCACTTTGATCCCGTTTCACTCTGAATTCCTTTTGCTGCTTCCACTGCCTTGTCGGGGGTATCGGCAACGATCCCACGTTGAACGGCAACACCATATTTCTTCAAAAGTTCTTTGGCCTGATATTCGTGAATGTTCATTTGAAATTTATTTTGGAGGCAAGCTACTTTTTTTAAACCTTTATTTCAAGAATAAACCGAATGGAATGCTAAAAGCGACCGGAATAAGAAAATCGTATAGGAGTATAAATGTTTTAAAAGGGGTTGATCTTGAGATACAGAAAGGGGAGTTGATCGCCATTGTGGGAGCTTCCGGTGCGGGCAAAAGTACATTGCTTCACATACTTGGTTCTCTGGATGTTCCAGATGAAGGTAGCCTCACTATCAATGGTCAGGATGTATTTAGTCAACGTTCAGATGCCTTGGCTGAATTTCGAAACAAGAATCTCGGTTTTGTTTTTCAATTTCATAACCTGCTGGCGGAGTTCTCTGCGCTGGAGAATGTGATGATTCCTGGTCTTATTGCAAAACGGAGTGAGGCGGAGGTTAAACAAGAGGCAATCGGACTGTTAACGTTGCTGGGTTTAACAGATAGAATTACCCATAAGCCTTCAGAATTATCGGGAGGGGAGCAACAACGTGTAGCCGTTGCAAGGGCGCTGATCAATTCTCCGTTGATTATTTTTGCCGATGAGCCAAGCGGAAACCTGGATAGTAAGAATGCTTCGGACCTGCACCAGCTTTTTTTTCGTTTGAGAGATGAACTCCATCAGACTTTTGTGATCGTTACTCACAATCCGGAATTTGCAGCGATGGCCAACCGAAGACTTGAGATCAAGGATGGCGTTATCTTACATCCCTAAAATCACTATTGATCTTTCTAGCAGCCTATGGTGTACTGCTTGGTAAATTGCCACTTGTATTACGGGTGTAATTGAAATTCGCCAACCTAAAATCTCGTTGGGTACGTTCAAAAAGAGATTTCGTCTGCCTTAAAAAAGGTTTCTGTGCTTGTTTTGACGAGCGTATTTGTTTTGTGCCTTATTATCAATCTTTGTTCTGGCATTTGTCTCCCCATAAGAATGACACTGATATGTTTCTAACGCACAGCTAGATAAGATACATGCCGTCAAAAGAATAAGTAAGCTCCTCATAGCATTTGTTTTATAGTTTGTCATTCAACTTTCTCCGGATCAAGTTCCGCGAAGAGTTGCGGTGTTCATCGGATCTTTATTTGATGAATCAAAGGTATTGCTGCGCGGCTCGGAACCTTTTTCGTTCTTGATTACAATAAAATCAGTGTAAGACCTTTTTGATTTGGAATTTATTATCACCCATTCGTTCAAGAAGATTGAAAATGTGGGCCTGATATTACGCGATTGTCACGTGGCAGGGGTAGTTAAAGAAATACTTTAAGATATTAGTGGTGATAAACAGCAGCTTCGACTTCTTCAACGGTCACGTTTCCGGTGCTTGCAATGGAGGTTAACTTCACTTTCTTCAATTCGTTGATGAGCAACGGATCATATTTTGCAGCAACCCGCACATAGTTTTCGGTGAAGCCATGCATCATTCCGTCTTCGATGTCGTTTTCAAAAAGTACGATGGCTTCCTTCCCGAGATTTTCGTTGTAAAATGCCCTTCTCTTCTTGTCAGATAGAATGTGCAGCATTTTTGAGCGCTCGTTCCTTTCCTTTTGTGGCACTGATCCAGGCATATCAGCTGCCAGGGTATTTTCCCTTTCGGAATAGGTGAATACGTGCAGATAGGAGATGTTCAGTTCATTCAGAAATTGATACGTCTCCATAAAATCTTCGTGTGTTTCTCCGGGGAACCCGACAATAACATCCACACCAATGCATGCGTGTGGCATGGTGCTTTTTATCTTTTCGACACGGCTTATATAAAGTTCACGCAGATACCTTCTGCGCATGAGCCTCAGGATCTTATTAGAGCCAGACTGAAGTGGGACGTGAAAATGCGGAACGAATTTGTGTGAACTCCCGACAAACTCAATGATTTCGTCTGTCAATAAGTTAGGCTCTATGGATGATATCCGAATGCGGTCAATTCCCTCTACTTCATCCAGTGCTTTTACAAGATTGATGAAGCGCTCTTTACGGTCACCATTTTGAATTCCAAAATCTCCGGTATTTACCCCCGTAAGCACAATTTCTTTTACGTCTGTTTGAGCGATTTCTCTCGCAGTCTTCAGAATATTCTCAACGGAATCGCTTCGGCTGCTGCCCCGTGCCAGCGGAATGGTACAAAATGCGCACGAATAATCGCAGCCGTCTTGAACTTTCAGGAAAGTTCTCGTGCGGTCATTGATGGAGTAGGAGGTATTGAATTTTACGGCCTCTTCAATTTCGGAATTAAAAACTTTGGGTTGCTCGGGGCGCACAAATCCATCTAAAAGTTCGATTAACCTGAATTTTTCCGAAGCACCTAACACAGCATCAACACCGGGTATTTCAGCAATTTCTTTCGGTTTTAACTGGGCGTAGCAACCGATAATGGCCACATACGCATCGGGCGAAATGGCTCGGGCTTCACGTACTATTTTCTTACACTTTTTATCGGCATTCTCGGTAACGGAACAGGTATTGATAATGAAAATATCCGGCTGATCGGTGAAATCAACTTTCTGGTAGCCTTTCTCTTCAAATTTTCTTGAAATCGTAGAC
>CAZNCO010000490.1:0-3983 GCA_964571345.1 uncultured Ohtaekwangia sp. | reverse complement strand
ATATTATCATGAGTGGAATGACAGGAATAGAGGCTACCCGTTGGATTAAGGAACGAAAAAGCTCGGTAAAAGTAATCCTTGTCTCGTCAGAGATTAAAAAAGAATTTGTTTCGGCTGGGATAAAGTCGGGAATTGATGGATACTTGCCGAAAGACGTTTCTAAGGGAATTTTGTTAGATGCTATTAGAAAAGTCTTTGCAGGTGAGCGTTATTTTACAGAAGCGATTACAAAGCTAATATTTGAAGACTATTATCAAGCAGAGAAGGGTGTAAAAAAACGGGATCAAAAAATCTCGGAAGATCTTACGAAAAGAGAAAACGAAATCCTTGAGCTCGTGGCTAATGGGTATGGAAATAAAGAGATCGGTGAAAAACTCTTCATCAGTGTTCGAACCGTTGAAACTCACAAAACCCACATTCTTGATAAATTGGGTTTGAAAAATTCTGCAGAGCTCATCAAATACGCCATTAGGAACAATATCATCTCAGTAGAATAACATTTTTCCACTCACTTCACTGAACGCGCTGCACGTAAAAAGGCGTTTATGATGCTTCCAAGTATCGCGTAGAAATACGGGATTCCCTGATCATTAACCCCGAAAAGGAGTTCATTTTCCATCTTTCAATTAAGCTCACCCGCTAGCTGTGTTTATGTGCTGCTTTATTGCCCGTACGTTCCCTGATTTTTTCAAAACCAGAAATCCCCTGATGCTTTGAGGCGATCGCTGATACACCTTTGTGTCATGAAAGCGCAAGTTATTATGAAAACGCAAAGACTAAGAGACAACAGCATTAAGGGATTAATCCTGTTAAATATTCTTATCATTTTCAGTGTAAAGTCATGCATTGTTAATGCTCAGACTTTTCGTGAAGCCAAAGATCATATTATTCGCGAGAGGGTAAAAATTTGGGAGGATAGCATCGCCAAACTTAAAGCAAAAAAGCCTCTTTATATCGGTGGAGAAGTGGCGTTCACATCGTTACAGTCAACTTTAATAAGTAGTGTAGATAGGCTTAACGGACTACACACAAGTTTCCTTGGCACTAGAATAAGCGCAGTAGTAGCAAACGAAAGAGGTAAAATTAGAGTAAGCGGAGGAATGTATTACTCTAGTCCTTCGATGCCTTACACGTTGGACATTATGCGAGGAGGATTATCGGCAAATCTTTATCTGCTGCGCTTAAGGACAATCAAGTATCATACAATTGAACCATATGTAATTCTTGGGATCACAAGACAGCAGTTAAATTTCTATGGTGTGAATTTGTTAGGGCAAGACCCAGGAGCCGTTAACACAAATGTTAACTACAGTGTTTCAGATCCTCCACTTGCTGGATCAATCAGCATGAATCAAATCAGCTCCGGTATCGGCTTTGAATATCAGTTAGAAAGTGAAAAGCGGTTTATTCATCCCTTCACAGAAGTGAGCTATGTTACTCCAATTTTGTGGAGTTCATCTAAAGAGGTTCTTGCAGGCACAAGACTTTCAAACCCCTTACAGATTTCACTTGGTATCAGTGTTGGAATTATCAAATAAAAATCATGAACACAAATTATTCATCTGAAGTAGAGTTAACATCAGCGAAAAGCATCATCGATAATTTCATACGGTGTTGTTCACATACCTTGAAAAGCCCGGTCTCGTCTATTGAAGGGCTGGTGATGATAGCTGAAAGACATGCAAATGAGGAAGAAGTTAATCATTGCCTTAGCATGATCCAGAAATGCGCCACGAGCCTGCAAGAAATGATTCATAAGCTGGAGGAGTATACTATCGTTCAAAAAAGGGAGTTGGACCAGGAAGAAATACTGGCTAATGATCTGGTGGAGTTAGTGGTCAATGAATTTGAACATGACATTGAAGAGAAATCAATTTTTGTAAGTACCAATGTGGCTCAAAGTACGAAATGGGTTTCTGACATGCGGTGCAGCTACATTATACTGAGAAACCTGATCGGTAACGCAATTCAATTTATTGATGCCAACAAAAAATTGAATCGAGTAAATATAAAAGTTGACGTTGCTCCATCTGTGATAATTGTTGAGGTATGGGATAATGGAATTGGTATTCCCGATAAGGAGACATCAAGAGTTTTTGAACCGTTTCATCGCAGCTCTTCGCAATCAAAAGGCAGCGGCCTCGGTCTTTTTCTGGTAAAAGGTGCGGTTGATAAACTCAACGCTACAATTGACACGAAATCGGCCGAGAAGGTGGGCACTCTTTTCCATGTAACAATTCCAAACAGACAATGTGCATGAAAAAGTTAGTGATATCAACCGTTATGTCCTTACTTGTGGCAGTAGGTTATTCGCAAGATTTCCGATTCGCTCCGCTGGTAGAGAAGACTGTCACTGGTACACAATATGGTGCCATTCTCAACTTTCGAACAAAATCAAATTGGGGATTCGGTACTTTCTACCAAACCACTGCATTTACAAACCCCGAAGGTGCACAAACTTCTAATCCGTTTTGGGGAATTAGTGTGAGTGCTCCATTGGCGAAAGCAGATAAAATTAATTTCTATTTCAACACGCGTGTCGGAATCGTAAACCAATATTTTCTGGTAGCTACACCCGGCTTGGAGACTGAAATAAGAATTTCTAAAGCAATAAGGATTTCTACAATGATGAGCATGCGTATGTCGTATCCGTCTGCATTAGCGTGGGTTTCTATTAAAATCTAACCCAAATTTTATGAAAGAAGACTTTGACGTTGCAAAAATGATCAGCTGCTTTTTTGAACAGTTGAAACATCAGCAATTGGTGCGGTTAGTCTTATTGATTGCAAATATTATAATGTGTACTCTGGTGATTTTTCTTTTCACACGATGCGAGCCGGCTGTAGATCCTGTGCGTGAATTTATCACCTACAAAGGAGACCATTACTCATGGCCCAAGCTTACCGAAAGCATGCAGATCAGAAAACTTGTATTCGAAGCTCGTTTTAATGAAACCGCAAAATATGACTTAGGTGACCCTGCCGCTCAAAGCGACAAAAATAAATTGATGGGCTTTTGTGATTGCAATTCCCTGGTTCACGAAAACAGCGCTCGTTTTGCCTGGCAGTGGTTTAATAACAGGCTTGAGATTTATGGGTACTGCTATGTGAATGGCGACCGTCAGGAAAAATTCATAGGCGTAGTTGAACTCAACAGCTACAATCATTACGAACTAGAAATGGCAGATGGCGAATATGTATTTAGACTGAATGATTTGCCAACAGTATCGATGAAGCGTGGAAGCTCTTGTAGAACCGGAGTGTACTTCAAGCTATGGCCCTACTTTGGCGGACACGTGCCCGCGCCTCATGATGTTATTATCGACATCAAACCAATTTATTAATTCTACGAACAAACACCTTTAAACCCCTTTCGATATGAAAAGCATTGTAAACCTTAAAATCACTAAGTTTCAAGTATTTGTAGTAGTTACGATAATGATCATTTTATTCTCAGAACAAATTTTTGCCCAAAGATTTTGGTAACAGACGGAAGAGGACTTTACATTTGAGTTGAAGCCGCAGTGAGCACACGTAATTTTCAGGTAATAAGTGATCTCACGACTTTACAAGGAGAGAAGGCGATGAAGAATATTCAAATGTATGGCATTGCCATTGGAGGAAGAGCTTTCGCTTGAAAATTGCGCATCGGAAATCATATTTCAACGGAAAGTGATAAAGCACCTCTCACGGGAAGTGTATACGAGGTAACATCTTGAAATATATCCGCTTAGAATAGCTCAAGGCAGAAATCAATTGATCAATCCGTACTTCACACTTTCTATAGATGGAACATCGATCAAATCAACGGGTACATTCGCACCTCACGCGACAACTCCGGTGAAACATACCGACAGTTCGTCTAGTGGCTGTAGTTGTCAATGTAGCAGCGACCCCCTTGCGAATCCGGATGCGTCCACATCTTTACCCACGACTTCAAATTCAGCTTCGGCAACGCCCGCGGCCACCAGTCCGGTCCCTTAC
>CAZNCO010000489.1:0-3987 GCA_964571345.1 uncultured Ohtaekwangia sp. | reverse complement strand
TCCCAATCCTGGGCAGGTTGTTTAAGCTGCTCTTTATCCATGCTTTCGTCTACCATGCCGGCAATTTTTACATAGCCACCGAGCGGAAACCAACCCACACCATATTCAGTATCTCCCTTTTTGTATTTGAACAATGAGAAATTCATCACATTGGCCATCGGGAAGAGGAAGTCAAAAAAGAGGTAGAATTTCTCTACGCGTATATCGAACATCCGGGCCGTGAAAAAATGCCCCCACTCATGTACCACTACTAAAATCGAAAGGCTCCGCAAGAGCTGGGCCGTCATAATCATTCCTTCCATGTTCTTAAATTAAAGCTTTGTTTGCGTTCGTTCTCAAATTAAATCCATTGCCAATTGGCGCGTTGCTTTATCTGTTTCAATATAATCTTCAAAGGAAGGTTTCGCCACATACTTTATTTTTGACAAACACTCCTCCACCACACCCGACATCTCCAGAAAACCAATCTTATCTTTTAAAAATTCCGCCACCGCAACCTCATTTGCCGCATTTAGCACGCATGGCATGTTTCCAGCGCGTTTCAAAGCGTCAAATGCAAATGCAAGATTACGAAAAGTTTCCATATCCGGTTTCTCAAACGTTAAGGCCGGGTAATTTGTGAAGTCAAACCGCGGAAAGTCAGAAACAAGCCTTTTGGGATAGCCCATGGCAAACTGGATGGGCAATCGCATATCCGGAAGGCCCATTTGCGCCTTGATAGAACCATCGCGAAACTGCACCATGGAGTGAATAATCGACTGCGGATGCACGATTACTTCAATTTGCTCTGTCTTCAAACCAAAAAGCCATTTTGCCTCGATTACCTCCAGTCCTTTGTTCATCAGCGTAGCGGAGTCAATCGTCACCTTCGCTCCCATCGTCCAGTTGGGGTGCTTGAGTGCCTGCGCTTTAGTAATATTGGTTAATTCATCTCTCTTCTTCCCCCGAAAAGGGCCACCGGATGCTGTGAGAATAATCTTTTCGATCGGATTTTCGAATTCCCCGACAATACATTGAAAGATGGCAGAGTGTTCAGAATCCACCGGGTAGATATTCACGCCTTTTTGCCGGGCGAGCCCTGTCACCAATTCGCCAGCCACCACCAGTGTCTCTTTATTAGCAAGTGCAATTTCTTTTCCAGCCTCAATTGCCTTGATCGTGGGCTTCAGGCCAGAGAATCCAACCAGTGCAGTAAGCACAAGATCGATCGAATCCATTTGAACGATGGATTCCAATGCATTTTCACCCGCAAACACTTTAATATCTGTTGCCGAAAGCGCGTCCTTTACTTTCGTGTAATGCTCGTCATTGCTGATGACAACGGCATTGGGATTAAATTTCTTCGCCTGTTCGATCAGGAGGTCGCAATTGTTTTGGGCGGTGAGCACTTCCACTTCGAAGACATCGGAGTGATTGGCAATGACCTCCAGCGCTTGTGTGCCAATGGAGCCGGTAGAGCCGAGTATGGCGATATGTTTTTTGTTCACTCGAGAGAATTGAGGATTTTAAGAATATTAGATTTAAGATTTGGAATATCAACCTGGATCACGTTCCAAATCGTTTCGGGGTCGGCTCGAAAATATTCATGGATAAGAATGTTTCGCATCGCCACAATATCGCGCCAAGGAATTTCAGGAAATTTATCTTTCGTTTCTTTGCTGACCTTCGAGCAAGCTTCTCCTATTATCTCAACGTTTCTTGTTACAGCATCCTGCAACATGAAATTGGAAAGGAACTCTTCTTTGGTGAAACCTGCTGTGTAATTTTCTACACTATTGATAAATTCCAAAATATGATTAGCCAAAACCTGGTCGCTTTTCATCCAAAAATATAAATCAAGTCCTTTTCAATGTAAGGTCTCAAATACGGAGACAAAGATTTCTCCGTAACAATATCAACGGGCATACCAAGCGCCTCCGATAAATTTTGGCTCACGTGGGCAATATCCAAAAGACTGGTTGGATAAGAATAATTCAAATGCACTAAAACATCCAAATCGCTATCGGTCTGGCTTTCTCCTCTTGCATAAGAGCCGAAGATGGCCACCTTTAGCGGATTAATTGATTTAATGTGCTCTAAAATGATCTTTTTCTGAGATTCAGTTATCATCAGCTCAAAATTAGCAAATCAAGTCCAAAGTTTTAGAGATCAATTCTTGTCAACTTTTTTTAAAACTATTTGACCTACGCAGATCTCACTCGTAATAGTGTTAATTTTCTAAATGGACCGAGAATACGAACTAGACCTGATCCGCAAATCTCAACATGGCGATGCGCAGGCATTTCGCGCCCTTGTAGAGTCGCACCAGGGACTGGCCTTTTCGATTGCCTTTCGGTTCACGAGAGAAGAACAGGAATCGGAAGATATTGTTCAGGAAGCATTCATTAAAACCTGGAAGAATATCGCGAAGTACAACGAAGAATTCAGGTTCAGAACATGGCTCGGAAAAATTGTAACCAACCTGTGTTTGGATTATCTGAAATCGGCAAGAAAGAAAAATGAGGCAGAGAGAAAATTAAATGATGAGATGGTATTGCCAGATCGGCATGAAGCTAAACTGGAGGCAGATGAGCTTCGCTCAATTATTTACCAGTTAGCCGATCAGCTGACCGAAAAACAAAAAGCTGCTTTCATTTTGCGCGACCTGGAAATGCTTGAGGTAGAAGAAGTGTGTGAGATGTTGCAGATGACTTCCGGAAACCTGAAAAGCAATTTGTATTACGCCCGGTTAAAGATTAAAGAAGGACTGAAAAAAATATATAAAGACTGACACCATGAACTGCAAAGATTTTGAACCACTCCTCTTCACCTATGCGGAGTTGAGTAATGAAGAGAAAAACAAACTGCACGACCACCTGATCCATTGCTCACAATGCTATGCAACATTTCAGGAGGTAAACGAAATGTTGAATAGGGTGAGTTCAATGGCTCAGCAAAAAGAGCCAGCACCTCACGCGGCAAGGCTTACAAATAAAATTATGACTGAAATAAACAAGCCTGCGAAAATAAGCATCCCTCAATCGATATCATCATTCCTACAAAGCCGGATTACCAAATATTCGTTGAGTACGGTTAGCTGTGTTCTGTTATTAATGCTTCTGATTGAAGTCTTGCCAAAGGAGCCAACGGCTGCCACCTCCTTTGATAGCAAACAAATTGGCTCCGTGGTTTTAAGTTCAAAAGCTTTTCGCGAAAGCTTTCAGAAGAATAAAAGTAAAGCTCCTTCTTATGCAGATTGCCGTTCGCCCTTCCGTAAAAGTGACGCAATCCTTGAGTGTGTAAAGAATAAAGTGAAGTAATCGCTGACTAAAAAGAATAAAAAATCAATATGAAAACCCATTCAATTCTTATTGTATGTTTAGCAACGGCTGTGCTGACATCTTGCGATAACCCCATGCATTTTCGCACGAAAGTGAATGAAGATGGTTCACTCGATAAGACCATTACGTTTGAAAAAACAGATACCGACAAGGCCGAAAGAAATATTCTTGGAATCAGCAAAAAAAAGGGGTGGAACATGGTGAAATCAAAATCCTTCGACTCTGCTTCCACTAAATCCGACAACGATAAATTCCGGTTTCAGTTCACTAAAAAATTTGACAGCGATGAGTCCATGAACCGTGAATTGGATCAAAATTCGGATACGCTTTTTCAAGTTCATGCAACGTTCGAAAAGAAGTTCCGATGGTTTTACACGCATCTGCGTTATTCAGAAACGATACGACCTATTAATCGTTTTAAGAAAGTTTTTCCAAAAGACTTTTTCACCCCTGAAGATAGCATTTTCATTAAAAGACTGCCTCCGGAAGGAAAAACCATTTCAAAAGCCGATAGTGTTTACCTGCAACAGCTGAATGAAAAAATTTCTGATCACTATGCCACCATGGGAATATTCAATGAAGAATACCAGATTGTAGAAGATGTAATCAACAAAAATAACCTCGACAAAAAGTGGTTGGATACACTCTTCAAAAGCAGGGATTATAT
>CAZNCO010000488.1:0-3992 GCA_964571345.1 uncultured Ohtaekwangia sp. | reverse complement strand
TCTGGAAGGACTGCGCATCGATGAAAATGCGACTCTCCCGGTTCCATCGTGGAATCAAGTGACGATGCTCGGCTACCATTCGCTGGCAAATGATGAAACTCGATTTGGAAAAAAATATCAGCCGCTCATAAAAGCGATCAAGAAAAAAATCCTCACGGAGGCCAATCGATTAGTTGACCGTTTGCCGGAAAGCCGCTACCAGTGTGTGATGGGCCTGACGGAAAAAGATTTTGTCTGGGGAAGCAATGCCGTGGCGGCCAATCAGGGCATCTTGTTATTGCATGCCTACAGGCTTACGAAAAACGAAAAATATTTCGATGCAGCCGTGTCAAATCTTGACTATATCCTGGGCCGAAATGCGACCGGTTATTCTTTCGTTACCGGATTTGGCTCATACACTCCAAAGCATATTCATCATCGCCCTTCTGAGGCAGACGGAATTGACGAACCAGTGCCTGGGTTGTTGGCAGGTGGCCCTAACCCAGGCCGGCAAGACAAATGCAATTACCAGTCGATTATACCGGATGAAGCCTATACGGATGACGTATGCTCTTATGCATCCAACGAAGTTGCAATCAACTGGAATGCACCCCTCGTTTATCTGGCCGGAGCTATCGTAGCCATGGCACACAAATAATACTCCGTTATCCCAATCTTTCCATTTGTTGTTGAACCTCGCGCGATCCATCACACATCAACAAAGGCAACAGTGTAATGCTTGTAGTCAATTATACAGAATTTTCAAGACAAGTAACTCTGCGGAGAATTAAAGAGACCTAAACCCTTAAACACGAATGATGTGTTTATACCATTGACTATTTAAAAATTAATCCATCACACATCTAACTGGGAAAGCACATTTAAGGTAGGTTGACCCGTATCAAACCCGTAGTTGACCCGTATTAAACCCGTAGTTGACCCATACCTTATAAGATACGGGTTAACTACGGGTTTAATGCCTGTTTATACTGTTTTATCATGCCGATTATTTTGAGATTGAATGGCCTCAGAAAAGGCGGGTTCTTTGTAGGAAACACTTGCTCAGCGTAACGTGTTCAGGCGATGGGCATAAATCGCAAATGAGGCTCACTGAGCCTTACACAATACGTCTGCCCCAGCGTCATCGATCGGGATGATGCGCATGGCAAGTTCCAACCATGAAGTGCAAAACTTGCTCAAGCTAACAGATCCGTTTTCTGTACCCAATACCTAAGCAACACAGCGAAAGGCAAGTTTGAAATGATAGGTGTGCTCGGGTCTTTACCCCCCAAAGAGCTGCCCATTAAGGCAGTTTCTTTTTGACTAAGCCCAATAAAAAAGCAAAGAATTTCGCTAAGTTGCGCGGTGTCCAAATTTTCGTTGTCATGATTAGTACTTTACAAAAGCCTCGCCTTAGCCTTGCTCAGATATTCAATATGAGTTTTGGGTTCTTCGGAATTCAATTCGGGTTTGCCTTACAAAACGGAAATGCTTCGCGAATCCTCACTACCTTTGGTGCCGATGTAGAGCATCTCTCCTGGTTCTGGCTTGCAGCGCCACTCACCGGTATGATCGTGCAGCCACTCATTGGTTATTATAGTGACCGCACATGGACTTCCCTGGGGAGAAGAAGACCTTATTTCCTTGCCGGATCAATCCTCGCCTCGTCTGCCTTGCTGCTGATGCCCAATGCTCAATTCATGGCAGCCATTCTTCCTCCCCTCTATGTTGGGGCTGGAATCTTAATGATTATGGATGCTTCGTTCAACGTGGCGATGGAACCGTTTCGTGCACTGGTGGCAGACTTGCTTCCCTCCGATCAAAGAACACTTGGCTTCTCTATTCAAACGTGCCTGATCGGGCTTGGCGCGGTGATTGGATCGTGGCTGCCTTACATACTCGCAGAATACTTTGGCGTACAGAAAACAGGCATCTCTGCAGATTCGGTACCTGACAACGTAACCCTCTCCTTCTACGGAGGTGCATTTGTGTTTCTTATTGCGATTTTGTGGACCGTGATTACAACAAAAGAATTCCCACCTGACACCGAGTACTTAAAAGAAGAAGCATCTAAAGGCACAAAAGGGTTGAAGCAAATCTTCTCTGATTTTACCGGAATGCCGAAGACCATGAAGCAACTGGGCCTCGTGCAATTTTTCAGTTGGTTTGCACTCTTCTCGATGTGGGTATTTACAACATCAGCAGTAGCTACCCATGTTTATGGTTTGCCACAAGATGATCACTCATCTGTAACCTATAACGAAGCCGGCAACTGGGTTGGAATTATTTTTGGGGTCTACAATGGTGTCTCTGCAATCTATGCATTGCTCCTTCCTTTCATTGCAGGAAAACTTGGGCGCAAACTCACGCACAGTGTGTCACTCGTAGCAGGTGGCATTGGTTTGATCTCCATTTATTTTATTCACGATTACCATCTCTTAATTCTCTCCATGATAGGTGTAGGAATCGCCTGGGCAAGTATTCTTGCTATGCCGTATGCTATTTTAGGTGGCGCTATTCCTCCGCAGAAAATGGGAATTTATATGGGCGTATTTAATTTCTTTATCACGCTTCCTCAGATATTCAATGGCATTGTAGGTGGGCCTATCGTAAAATACATCTATGGATCGCAGGCGATCTATGCCTTGGTGATGGCCGGAGTATTTCTTTTATTAGCCGCCTTCTGTGTGCGCTTTGTAGATGACAAAGATGATCCCATCCTGCTAAGCAAGAAATAATTTCTAACTTGAAGTAGAAAACTTCAGGTTTATTCGATCGTAGATTGGTGGATTACCTGTAGCGATATGAGGCATAATTTTGGGTGTACTTAAAAATCAGGTTCAATTTTACTTCGCATGAGAAAGGCCCTGTGCATTCTTTTGGTGGCAATGACTGTTTCGTTGGCGCAGTCGCAAGACTTTTCTGTTTTCAAGAATGAGCAAGCGCAGCTTCAGCAGATCGCGAACTTAACCGACAGTGTAAAAAGAAATGCAGAGCTTGGCAAATGGTGGCTATCGTTAAAATCCAGAAAGCAAATTCCTTTGGTGGTGGAAGATTCTGTGTTATTTCTTTTCCGCGGTAAAGCAAATTCAGTAGAGTGGATGGGTGATTTTAATGGCTGGGGCTATGACCGAAATTTCAATAACAAAGGCAAACGAATTGAGCATACAGATGTGTGGGTTTTAAAAACAGCCTTCCCCAAAGATGCACGACTTGATTATAAAATCGTTTTAAACGGATCCGACTATTTGCTTGATCCTGAAAATCCGCATCAGCAATGGAGTGGCGTAGGTGGTGGCAGCCCTAACTCAGAACTGCGAATGCCATTATGGAAAGATGACCCTGAGACTTTTTCGAAAGCAGGAACCCCAGCCGGTGAACTCTCAAACGATATCTTGCTGAACAGCAAAGTGCTCGGCTACCAGGTAACTTATAAAGTGTACTTGCCCAACAACTACTCAACGCTGAGCTCGCTGCCCGTAATTTATGTTACCGATGGATACGAATACCTTCATCCGCAGTTGGGAAATATGCAGGTGGTTCTTGACAACCTCATCGCGGAGAAAAAGATCAAACCGATTGTAGCCGTTTTCATTGATCATCGCGAGCCAATCAACCGCTCTAACAATAAGCGCATGATGGAGCTTGCCATGAACAACACCTACCTTGATTTTTTTATTAAAGAATTAATTCCAGAAGTTGAGAAAAAATACAAAGTAGCTACCACCGCCAATCAACGCGCTATCCTTGGCACTTCCATGGGCGGACTAACCGCAACCTATTTTGCGTTTGCTAGGCCCGATGTTTTCGGAATGGCCGGTATTCAATCTCCCGCCTTCTGGACTAAGCCACAGATCTATCAATTATGCTCTAATCCAACCAGCCCTACGATGAAAATATCTATGACGAGTGGCTTGATTAACGATACCAGCAAAGAGAGCAGAAAAATGAAAGATATTCTTGCAGCCACCAGCTGCGAATACCATTACCGGGAAGTAAATGAAGGCCACAGT
>CAZNCO010000487.1:0-4021 GCA_964571345.1 uncultured Ohtaekwangia sp. | reverse complement strand
TCCTTTAAGAGCATTATAGGCTCCTATTAACACCGACTCAACACCAGATTGGGTAGACAATTGGGCAGTACTAGCGCTACCGACTGCTGGCTGATTAAGAAAGCTGTCAGAACATGATATAGCCTGGAATACCAGCAACGGTATGAACCAAACCGTAATCTTCATGAATTTATTTTTCATATATATTTTTACTTTATCAGATATAACTTAGAAGCCCAAATTTAAACCAAGCGACCAAATTCTAGTTGCGGGATAATTACCCACATCTACACCGAGTGTGGTATCAACACTTGAAGCAACTTCGGGATCTTTTCCTGAGTAATTCGTTATTGTGAACAAATTAACTGCTTGCACATAAACCCGCAAACTGCGGATACCGTACTTATTCAACACACTGGAAGGAAGATTATAGTTTAATTGAACATTCTTAGCTCTCAAATACGATCCATCTTCCATATACCATGAATTGGCCGTTCCATTAGTACTGAAATTAGAGGCTGTCTCAAAAATTGGAGCGCTAGCGTTGTTACCCAAGGCAGGTGTCCATGAGTTCAATGTCAGCGTTGACAAACCTGCACCAGAGAAGGACTGGTAGAAACCATTGTACCACTTGCTGAAGTTGATAATCTTGTTGCCTGATTTTCCATAGAACAAGGCATCCAGCGACCAGTTTTTATACTTAACAGTTACGTTCAAACCATACGTGAATTTCGGAACTGGGCTACCCATGAACACGCGATCAGCAGGAGTGATTTTACCATCCCCATTCACATCTTTGTACTTAAATCTTCCAGGTGCAGCGCCATCTTGCACAGCTGAACCTGCTACATCAGCATTGTCCTTAAAGTAACCATCTTGTTGATAGCCGAAGAACGATGAGATAGACTGGCCAACTGCATTTCTTACAAAAGTCAAGTTTCTAAATGTTCCCTGATCAAAGTAAGTCTGTCCAGGTGCCAAGGCAGTGATCTGATTCTGAATTGGAGAAATATTTCCATCCAAAACCACACTCCAATCATCATTGATCTTAAATCTCTTGATAATTTGAAGATCGATACCCTTGTTAACCATACTCGCAATATTAACAAACGGATTGCTCAAGTAAACACCTGCCGTGTTTGACACGTTAGGCTGGAATAATAGCTTGTCTGTGTTCTTTTGCCAAAACTCAAGAACCACTTCCAAGGTTCCATTCATGAAGGTTCCATCCAATCCAATATTAGCGGTCTTGTTTTCCTCCCACTGTCCAGCAGTGTTTCCTACCTGGCGGGGAATAAACCCTCCTTGAACGGAAGTGTTCGTGCCATTGATATCATAGCCATAACCTGGTGACGATGCATAGAGTGTGTATTGGTTTGTAGGGTTAATGTTCTGATTACCCATTACACCATAACCACCTCTCAATTTCAAGTCATTGATCCAAGAAAGTCCACTCATGAAACTTTCTGAAGAAATTCTCCAAGCAGCAGATACAGCCGGAAATACTCCATATCTATTTTGTGAACCAAATACAGAGGATCCATCCCTTCTGATTGTCGCACTGATATAATACTTATCATTCCAGTTATAATCGATTTTTCCAAAGATGGATGCAAGTGTGCTAAGTTGATTTGGTGAGCTACCAACTTGGCGTCCGGTTGAGTTTGTATTTGTCAAACTAATATAATTGGGGTCATTGCTGAAAGGATTGAGTCCGAAACCATTGATGTTTCTTCCCTGAGCATTTTTTACAGCCTCTATACCAGCCAAAACTTTGATAGAGTGGTTGCCTATTTTGTCTTCATAACGAGCAGTGTTTGTGAAAACCCAGTTGGTACCATAACCTGCACTTTCGCTTAATTGATATGAACCTGTATTTTCTGCATTTTCATATGTTCTTTGGCCGTAGAATAGATTGTAGTAGTAATTAATACCACCTCCAAAACTACTGCGCAATGTCAATTTTTTGATAGGATCAACTTCGATGTACGCGTTACCAAAGATATTAGTTGCGTTATTTTGATTGTAATCTCTGGTCAGGCGAGACAAGCTTGCTACAGGGTTGGCTGGGTTATTAAAACCTGGAGCAGCTGTACCAGCCCATCCACCATTCACGTCATGAACTGGAATAATTGACGGCATGCGGTAAGCAGAGTTCAACTGGTTTTCACTCTGTTGATTACCAATTTGAGGGTTTTCCCGATAGCTTAATTGGAGGTTTTCACCAATTCGAACGCCTTTAATTGGCTTGAATTCGGAATTAAGACGAACATTATATCTTTTCAAATACGTATTTAGAGCCAAACCTTGCTGGTCATAATACGACATGTTCAAGTAATAATGTGCCTTATCATTGCCTCCGGACATACCTAATGAGTAACGATTTACAGGTGCTACTCTTGTCATTTCTTTATACCAATCTGTACCTGCCTTGTTCGCGCGAACAACCTGGATGATCGGACCTTTTGTAAAATCCACATTATAATTCGCTAAAGCATTGGCAATACGGGGATCCCCTTCATTGATATTACCAGTTGGCTTCCACGATCCATCAGCTTGCTGCACGCCAACGTTTATATAATCAGGCAGGACTGGGTTATTAAGGTCACTTCCGTAAGGCTGACCTGTAGTATTTCCACCTGAATTTCTTAGCGCTTCATAAACTTTGTTGGCCTGCTGCTGGGGATTCAACATTGAAATTCCATTTCCTGGAAAGTTCAAGCCTGTGCTCATATCAAAATCAACCCTTGTTTTACCATCATTTTTACCATGCTTGGTGGTGTAGATAATTACACCCGAAGCAGCACGAGCACCGTAAATAGATGCAGCACCAGCATCCTTCAATACCGTTGTCGTTTCGATGTCGTAAGGGTTCAAATTACTTACATCATAAGTGGGCACACCGTCAACAATGTAAAGCGGTGCGTTATTTCCCAAAGAACCAAATCCCCTAATCCTTACCTTGCTTGTTGAACCAGGCTGACCAGAAGTTTGCACGATCACACCAGCAACACGTCCCTGCATTGCTTGCTCAACGTTGGATACAGGAATCGCTACCGTATTGGCTGCAGAAAGCTGAGATACCGCTGATACAAGGTCTTGCTTGCGCTCACTTGTATAACCGGTCACAACCACTTCCTGAAGTGCAGTAACGTCTTGCTCCATTTTCACATCGATAGTAGATCGGCCATTCATACTTATTTCCTGAGTTTTGTAGCCAATAAAGGAAATAACCAAAACAGCATTTGATCCTGCAACGTTTAGCGTATAATCGCCATTTGCATCGGATACAGTACCATTTGTGGTACCTTTCTCGAGAATACTTGCACCAGGCACTCCTTGGCCTGCTTCATCCGTGATTTTACCGCTTACCTGAAGAGACTGGGCAAACAGTTGGGACGAAACTATCATTGCCATAACTAATGATAGTCCCCATTTCTGGTAGATTTTCTTCATTTACTTTTTGTTTTTAGGGTTTACTTTTAGAGATTAACTTTTACGTTTTACTAAATTCAAAGATGAAGGTACATCGGGGCGAGTGTTTTCTCCAAAAAAAATTAAATAAATTATCGTTTGCGGTATCGATTTTATTTGGCTAAACGTTCGTTAGGAGATATTTTATTCTGTCTTAATTATTTCGAAGAATCGATGAAATTATAGATTTTGATCTTGTTACAATTATCTATTTCTATGATCCTTTCATCAGTTATACATGATTGGCTAAATGTGGCTGCGAGTGGCAAAACACGCCTTTTTTCAGAATAGATATCAAACAAAACCAGCTTCTCATCTTCTTTAAAAAAAATCTCCTCACCGTAAAATCCAAAATTTGTGATACCAGGCTTCCCAATTTTATTTATCTGCTTGCCAATGTTATTAAAGACCAGAATGCCTGAGTTCTTATCCAACAAAAAAATCATGTTTTGGTAGTCACGGATAAAGGTGAAATCAGGAGATGCTGACAATGCAGTCGTATCGATGGTAAATTCTAACAGCGACTGATTTGTGAACCTGTCTATCTTCTTTACGGAATAGTCTGCCT
>CAZNCO010000486.1:0-4034 GCA_964571345.1 uncultured Ohtaekwangia sp. | reverse complement strand
AAATGGTTTACCGTTGGATCGGTCGTTAAGCTTTATCTTACTTGAAGTTGCTGTGGACGGATTGCCAGGAATGTCCTGGTGGTTCTTGTTGGGGCTCATCGTGGGAGCCATCGTTTTTATCGTTTGCATAGTTATTTTTTTTAATACGAATGTACCTGAGTAGAAAACCGGTTTCTACTCTTCTATTGACCTGAATTTTAACTATATTGATTTTTGATTGATCAAAAGACATCTAAAAAGGTAAATGAAGTCGAAATCTGAAATAAAAACCGAGCTTGAGCAGATTCTGACGGCTGACCACAGTTCGGTGAGGCTGATGGTTAATCCCAACTTAAGTGATTTTTTTTTCTGGCATTTTCATCCAGAATTTGAACTGGTTTTTATTGATGGCGCCAATGGAACACGGCATGTAGGGGAGCATGTGGCGCGCTTTCATGGTAGCGATTTGGTACTGATTGGCTCCAATATTCCGCACCTTAATTTCGATTATGGAATAAAAACTCCATATGAAAAAATGGTGGTTCATTTGAAGAAGGATTTTCTACAACACGCATTGCCCGCAACTCCAGAACTGCATTTGATTGCGCAACTTTTTGAAGAGTCAAAATATGGAGTGGGTTTTGGGCCGCAGTCTAAGCAGCTGGTTGGCGACCGAATTAAAAACCTGCATCATCTCGCTTACTTTGATCTATTTGTAGAACTGCTTCAGATTTTTCATTTGCTGGCAAAAGCGGAAGATCGTTTTTTGCTTCACGATCATCCGGTGTTGAATCAATTTAGCGAGCGAGAAGTAAAACGCATTCAAATGATCAACCAGTTCATTGACAAAAACTATCATCGAAAAATTGAGATCGCTGAAGTGGCCGAACTCGCGCACCTTACTATTCCTGCATTTTGTCGCTACTTCAAACGAATTACGCGCCTTACTTTCACAGAATTCTTAAATCATTATCGCGTTGATAAAGCAAAGCGAATTCTGCTGCTTGACAGCAATGTTACAGAAGCCGCATTCCAGTGTGGCTTTGAAAGTATTTCCTATTTTAATAAAGTATTTAAGAAAGTGACGCGCGAAAACCCGCTTGCATTCAAAAAGAAGCATAAGCTTGGAACATGACAGTTAGGTGGTTTATTAAGTGCAGAGCTAGAGCAATAGTGATGTCTTTCTAGCTTCAATAATAGCCATATTCGTAAAGAAATACCGCATCTTTTAATTCGAAGAAAACGAGGCATTGAAGTATTTACTTCAACGAAATTGACTACTCATTCAAAAGTAACTCAATATCCTCGATCATCCGCTCCGCTTCTAACTCCAATGTCCCCTTGTAAATCCCACGAATGTGGCCCTGCTTATCGACTAAGATGAGATGTTCTGTATGAAGAAATTCATTGGTAGACAATTTGATTCCGGTCTCCTCTTCCACAAAATAAGATTGACGTGCGAGAGAATAGATTTCTTCCTTATGGCCAGTCACCAGGTGCCATTGTGCGCTGGAGATATGATGATCGTTTGCGTATTTTTTTAACTGCGCTACCGAATCAATATCGGGAGTAACGGAATGGGAGATGAACAAAACATCTTTTGTGTCTTTAAATTTCTCCGCGGCCTTCTCAAGGTTGGCGGTCATCTTCGGGCAAATGCCCGGGCAAATTGTGAAGAAGAAATTTGCTACATAAATTTTCCCCAGAAAGGTTTCGTTTGAAATTGTTTTGCCCTCCTGATTAGTAAATTGAAACGGAGCGATTGTGTGAAGCGTGTCAACTGAAAATTTGTTTTCACCTTTCCAAAGTGGGGTGAAGCTGGCAGTATGGTAGTAAGGGAGACTCACTTCTTTCTGCAAACATGAGCCGGCAAATAAAGATAGCATCAGAAGTTTTGTTGCGCGCCAATACGCAAGGCCCGCATTGGAAAGAAGTCTTCGAGTTTTGGCGCCTTTACACAAGCAATTATTGAGCATGGCCAATCTTCCATAACGTTGCACAGCCCTTCACACCCACCAACCCAAAGTTTCTACCATTACGCGCTTCGTAGTTTGCCCACAGTTTTCCATCGCTTTGCCAGAGTTGCTGCAAGCCTTGTTCGTGGCCCTCATGGAAATTCATGTTACGCACCAGCATTCCCTGCGCACTCCAGTCTTTGCAGTTGCCTTCGTACTCATCGTTTGCAAAATGGTATTGCGATTTGAGTTGTCCGTTCTCCCACCACGCTTGGTAAAACCCAACTTTCTTTCCGTTCTCAAAAAATCTTTTCTCTTTCAAATGTCGATTGTCATAATACTGTATCCACGCGCCATCTGGTTTTCCGTTTTCATAATTTTCAATTGCCAGGGTATCACCTTTCGCGGATACTTGAAATAATGTGCCGGTGAATACCTGGTCGTTCACGTAAGTGATGCCAGCCTGCGTGTGAACATTAACCTCATCGCGATTAAACACCACAGATGGAGATTGTGCGCACGCGGCTAGCACTAGACAAGCCAACAAAATTATTTTACTGAGATACTGTTCCCGCTGTTCCATAAAATCCGCTTCCGTTGATGTAGGGGTCTGCTGATGTAATGTGGTAGTGATAAATTCCGTTTGGGTAATCTGCTGTTACTGCAGTATGACCATGATAGGTGTCCAGCATTGCGTTCGTCACGGTAGCTCCGTTTTCCATTGGGCCGTATACCGGAAATCCATCGAGTAAAAACCCAAGCAAACTGGAAGAGCCTTTGTTAGTGGTAAGGTAATACGGTTCAGCATGATAGTGGTAGGCGCCTTGCTGCTGCGGATGACCATCATACTGATCAAAAGAATTAATTTCATTTGTAAGTGGCTTGCTTGGCCCGGCATATTGATTGTAGAAGGGAACTCCGTTAAGAGAAATGCCAATCGCGCCAAGCGGAGTAGAAGCATGCGTAGCGGCTACCGTTGGATTCATCGGAATTTTGAATGTGTAGGCAAACGAAGCAATCGTATTAGGATTTTGCGACCAATTAGGATTGCTGCCATTGTAAGCTTCGTACATATTACTCCACTGCGTATTTTGGTAGTAAGGACTTTTATGATCAGGTAAACCCGTTGATTTAATTATGATGTTACTCCCCTCCACATACATGTCAGTAGCTCCATAAATTTTTTTGTACACGTCAGGCACAGTGGTTGAAGTAGAATTGGATGGTGTTGCATCGTTTTTAGAACAAGCACCCCATTGCAGCATTGCCAGTCCCAACAAAATAAGATTTCTGATTCGCATGATTTTTCTTTTTCTATTTTAGACGATCACTCTTTCAGAATCCTTCGCTAAAGCGTGAACTTTTTTTGTGGCGGCCTGGCCAAGCGAAACGCAAGGCCATCAGGCTATCCGTTACAAGTCCGCACAAATCCTCACACT
Organism: uncultured Ohtaekwangia sp.; assembly: GCA_964571345.1. Taxonomy (GTDB): domain Bacteria; phylum Bacteroidota; class Bacteroidia; order Cytophagales; family Cyclobacteriaceae; genus ELB16-189. The sequence continues at coordinate 661 of CAZNCO010000486.1, read as the reverse complement.
CCGGGCTTTCCACTTCTATCCTTGGCCGAGTTCTTTCTAAATGGGAATATTATATTTTAATTGATATCGTCAATAGGTTCCGGTTGGGTTCATGAAACTAAACCTTTGAATTTTCATTTCACAACCTTAATTAATAGTCTATTTACGGATGGGGCCTCTGATTTCTTGGTCGCGCAATGTAACGGGTGAGTTCTGGTACCAACGCATTAAACTTCTTTTTCTGTTCGTCATTGCAAAGTTCTTTCACTTTCTGAAAATGCTGCAATGTGATTGATGCTTTTGATTTTTCAATCAGCGCCATTTGATTTTCAAGCGAGTCGTGAACGGTTGTGGCTGGATTTTCTTGCTGCAACAGGTTCATGTAGACTTCAAAAGTGTCCTTAAATTTTCTATCAAGATCATCAATCATATCGCGGTGTTCATCGCGTAAATAAAAGAAAGTCTTTTGTTGGCTTTCGTCCAACTCCAGCTCGCGTACGATGACTTTAAACAATTCAGGTGGCGGAGGAGGCCCTGGCTTACGAAAAAATAAAAATCCCACAACGGCAATATTCAAAATGAAGAGGAAGACAACAGCAATCGTAAGTAAACGCTCTCGTTCCATAATTAATATGTTTGAATCCCTGATAGTTGATATTCCTCAGAAAGCGGAGTTCCATCT
>CAZNCO010000485.1:0-4044 GCA_964571345.1 uncultured Ohtaekwangia sp. | reverse complement strand
TTCCGCGAGTTGATTCATTCGTGTACGGAGTGTTTCGAAATCAGTATGAATGGAAGGTACGCTGATTTTATTTTCATCCATAATCTTTTTAACCTCTGCAGCTGTATGCCCGAAATAGCCGCTGCCGCTGAAGCCAAGAGAGGGCGTGACTTTTGCCCATCGGTCGATAGCTCCTTGCGCACTAAATGGAAAGGGGCCGTACATTTCAATTTCGCGATAGCCCATCAGCGAAAGCATTTTGATGCCACCACTAAAATCTTTTTCTAAGGTCTTCGGAAGTGAAAAAAGTTGTATACCTATTTTATTCAGCATAGCAGGTGAGGCAAACAGACTATTACTTTTCAGCAGGCTAAAAGCGGTAAGTGCGGCTGAAGTTTGGACAAAGTTTCTCCTGTTCATACAATTCGTATTAAAACTGTAATTTACAGAAAATGTCAGAAAAGATTGTGCATGCGTATTAGCTCAAAGGGCACGCGCCTTGGCCAAAATACTCTGCCAAATAAAGATGATGCTTTAGCTCAGCTGTACTTTCGCCAAGCTTTTATAGTGAGTTGAAATAAAGTCTTCGATGGCCTCAATAAATGCCTCTAATTCCATTTCATCAAGGTCTATCATGATCTGGTCTTTATTATTTGTAATAAGTTGAACCTTGTGAAGCACCTTTCTCTCGTCTTTGATGAGAACAATTTGTTCGATGGAGTTGATCTTATACGTGCCTTCTTTTTCATTGTTCTTATACTGGATTTCGTGATCTGAAAACCTCAGGAAATCATTGTAGTTTTTAATTCCGGAAATCAATTTTCCAGCTATTGGCATAATGATACATACGGCAGCCCAGATCAAAAAGCGAATGAGGTTAACCTCGTAGTTCAGATAAATAAAAACAAAAATGACCGGAATGATGCAATAGATGAGCATCTGCGTTTTTAATTTATTTCTGTGATTCCGAAAGATCATTCCCTCACTTGTCGGCTTTACGTGAACTGGGAATAAAAACTCTTCCCAAAGTACGAGCACCATCACGAGAACCGCACTGCTCACCAGGAAGACCCCAAAATAGATATTATCCCCTTGCTTCAGGTGATAACCAGGAACTTCAAATATCTGAAATGCTAAAAAGGCAGACAGCGCCAAAATCAGTAACAGAATTCCAATGCTAACTTCTAACGGGTAAGTTGGTCGAATTATCTTCATAACGGTTTATATCGATATAAAACTTTTGCGCGAGTATACTGAAAAAATAGCGTTTAAAATTGATTTTTATTTGTGCGAGTAATTCGCTTAAGCATTCATTAACAGATAAATGGCGTTCGATTAACTCCTATGCAAATTGCCGCTTGAAGCTTCATAGAAATTTTATAAAATCAGAAGTGATTAGATTTTTCTAATAACTTGAGCGTATTACTCTGCCTTCTTCTTCCTGAATCCTCCAAATCGTCCTTTTTTTTCAGGAGCGTTTGCGGCAAGCGTCTCGCATTCTTCCAGCGTAAGCTCAGCAGGAGTTTTGCCTTTCGGGATTTTCACGTTCTTCTTTCCTGCTTTGATGTATGGACCAAAGCGTCCATTTAGAATTTGTATTTCAGGATTCTCTGCAAAAACTTTGATGGTCTTGTTTGCATCTGCTTCGCGCTTTGCTTTGATGAGTTCCACCGCACGCTCAAGTGTGATGACATAAGGATCTTCGCCTTTCGGAATAGAAACGAACTTCTTATTGTGTAATACATAAGGACCAAATCTTCCAATGTTAGCTACCACTGGCAATTCTTCAAACGTGCCAAGGTCGCGCGGCATCTTTAGCAGTTCTAGTGCATCTTCAAGCGTAATATTTTCAATGAACTGGCCTTGGCGCAAGGCAGCAAACTTTGGTTTCTCTCCGCCATTGTCATCGGGGTTTTCGCCTACTTGCACATAGGCGCCAAACTTACCGAGCTTTACATATACATTCTTCCCGCTTTTCGGATCTACGCCTAGCTCACGGCTCTTATTTTGCACAGAGCTACGTTCTACCGTCTCGGTAACAGCTACCGTTTTGTGAAAAGGTTTGTAGAAACCATCAAGCATTTTTTGCCACTTCAGCTTGCCGTTGGCGATTTCATCAAACTCTTGCTCAATCTCAGCAGTGAATGAATAGTTGGTAATGTCCGGAAAATGTTCCACCAGGAAATCGTTTACGATCATTGCCATGTTGGTAGGGAATAATTTATTTTTTTCCGCACCGGTAATTTCCGTTTCGGCGCGCGAAGCAATTTTGTCTTTCTGAAGCACGTGCACTTTATACGGGCGCTCAACTCCTTCGCGGGATTCCTTGATCACGTAACCACGCTTTTGTACGGTTGAAATCGTTGGCGCGTAGGTCGAAGGTCGGCCAATGCCAAGCTCCTCTAATTTCTTCACTAAGCTTGCTTCGGTGTAGCGCGAGGGATGCCGGGTGAATGTCTGTGTTGCACTGAGTTCATCCAGAGCCAATACCTGACCCACTTTGAGCGGAGGCAATACTTTGCTGTTCTCTTCATCCTCATCTTCGTCCTGCGACTCCATATATACTTTAAGGAATCCTTCAAACTTGATCACTTCTCCTTGTGCACTGAGTTGACGATCGTTGGTGGAGATATCAATGAGTGCTGTGGTACGTTCCAGTTCAGCATCGGCCATCTGTGAGGCGATGGCGCGCTTCCAGATTAAATCATATAAGCGTTGCGCGTTGCGATCCATTCCTGGATCCATCACAGAAAAATCGGTAGGGCGAATGGCTTCGTGAGCTTCTTGTGCGCTGGCCGATTTTGTTTTGAACTTGCGGGTGAATACAAATTCTTTTCCGTAGGCCGAAGTTATTTGTTGTGTGGCTCCGGCAATCGCTTCGTCAGAAAGATTCACCGAGTCTGTTCTCATATAAGAGATCTTACCGGCTTCGTATAATTTCTGCGCTACCAGCATGGTCTGCGAAACGGAGAAACTTAATTTTCTTCCCGCTTCTTGTTGCAAGGTAGAGGTAGTGAAAGGAGGCGCTGGAGATTTTTTAGCAGGCTTCGTCTGCAAATCACCAATGCTAAACTTCGCACCCTTGCATGACTCCAGAAATTTTAACGCCTCTTCTTCTTTCGAAAACTTTTCAGGAAGTTCTGCTACAAGTTGTTTCCCTTTTCCTAAATCGAAAATAGCTGATACCTTAAAAGATGATTTGGCATCGAACTTTTCAATTTCACGCTCACGTTCTACAACCAATCTTACTGCCACACTTTGTACGCGCCCGGCTGAGAGACCTGTTTTTATTTTTTTCCAGAGAATAGGAGAGAGCTCAAAACCTACGAGCCGATCCAACACACGTCTTGCTTGTTGTGCATTTACCAAATCAATATCAATGCCGCGTGGATTTTGGATTGCATTGAGGATCGCTTTCTTGGTGATTTCTGTGAAAACAATCCGTCTTGTTTTCTTGTCATTCAAGTCCAATACTTCTTTCAGGTGCCATGAAATGGCTTCTCCTTCGCGGTCCTCATCGGAAGCGAGGTAAACCATTTCGGCATCTTTCGCTAAAGCTTTCAGGTTTTTGATTACATCCTTTTTGTCAGGGGAAACCTCGTAGGTTGGCTCAAAACCGTTTTCTATATCAATAGCGCCTTTGCCTTTCGGGAGATCGCGGATGTGGCCCATGCTTGAAGCGACCTTAAAATCCTTACCCAAATATCCCTCAATGGTCTTGGCTTTAGCGGGAGACTCAACTATGACTAAATTCTTGGACATGCGTCAATTTTTCGGTTCAATGGCCTCAAATATCTACAATTTTTATAAAACCAAAATTTTCGGCCCGTTATTCGGCCTCGTTTTGGGGATGAATCACTCTATTATATATGATGAATTTGACTGAAAATCAGGGTAGTTATGTTTTTTGGGCTCACCATAATACGCTCAGGCGCAAGGCAATCCAACGTATTATGCAACTTTGCCTCACCGCTATGTCTTGTTGCCTTGGCGATAAAGGTAAATTGATCTAAAAGAAAATCTCTTCGGCCAATCGATATGTGTTCGCATGGGCCTCTATAATAT
>CAZNCO010000484.1:0-4046 GCA_964571345.1 uncultured Ohtaekwangia sp. | reverse complement strand
GGCTTGGCTCATAAAGAATGCGTCCTACCTTAAGTTCATTACTTTTTAATATCGCTTCCGCATTCACCAGTGATCCGTCAGTCAGATCGGGCATCGGCAGAGTAGGGGGCGTGATGCGATTGATGGAAACAAAAACGGTTCTATGTTCTTTTACTTTTGAACCTGCTACCGGAAACTGCCTCAACACGCTATTTGGAGGCAGCGTATCGGTGTAAGCCGAGTCATTGACGGCAAACCGAAGCTTGTGATTTTTTAAGAACGCCTCCAGGTCATCTATTTTCACACCTTTCAGATCGGGTACCGCTACAAATTCACCGTGGTTAGTTGTGTTTGGTAAATAAATGTAGAAGTATAAAATGCAGATGAAGAACAGAATACCCAACATGATGCCCACGTTCGCCAACAAGCTGCCAACAGAATCGCCTTTTAAGAGTTTTTTTAAGTCCATAATTAATATTTCAAATCAGACTTGAATCCGCGGTCTGCGCGTTTCGTCTGTTCGTGTCTCACTTCTGCAAGTTCGGCAAGTTTGGTGATTAAATCTTTAAAAGAGATGCCTTGCTCTTTCCACATCATCGGGAACATGCTGGAGTTGGTGAAGCCTGGGATCGTGTTGATTTCGTTGATGTAAACATCTCCTTCGGTTGTTAAGAATAAATCAACACGCGAAAAATCTTCACAATTTAATGCTTTATAAGCAGCCAGGGAAAGCTCTCTTATTTTGTCGGATTCTTTTTTCTCAAGCTTTGCGGGCACTTCTATCTTCACTGCGTCACCATCAACATATTTTGCATCGAATGTATAGAATTCGTAATTCTTATTGATAATGATTTCGCCCGGTAAAGAAGCTTTCGCTGGATTGTTCCCAAGTATGGCACATTCTATTTCGCGACCTTGAATGAATTTTTCCATCAGGATGCAATTATCATAACGGAAACCCTCTTTCACCGCTTTTTTGAAATCTTCTTTTGACTTTACTTTCGAAACACCTACCGAAGAACCAAGGCTTGCCGACTTTACCATGAAAGGCAAGCCAAGGGCTTGTTCAATTTTCTCAAAGGAAATTTCTTTGCGTTCTTCATATCTGAACGATAAGAACTCAGATACGGGAAGACCGGCCTGTTTCAGTAATCGTTTTGCAACCAACTTATCCATTGACATAGAGGAACCCAGCACGCCTGTGCCAATCATGGGCACATCAATAACTTTAATGAGCCCTTGCACACTGCCATCCTCACCATCCGTTCCGTGCAGCACAGGAAAGATAATATCCGGTGTGAAGCTTGTGGTCTTGGTTTTAAACACAGGCTTCTGCGCATTAAGCTGAAGCCAGATCTTTTCACCTTTATGAATTTTAGCAGAAACTTCTTTGGTTAAATACCATTCGCCTTCTTCGGTAATTCCGATGGCAATTGGTTTAAAGAGTTTTTTGTCGATATACTGAAAGATATTTCTGGCTGAGTTGATGGATACTCCGTGTTCTACCGATCTGCCGCCATAGAGGATTGCAATTTTCTTCTTTCCCATTCAAAAAATTATTCCTCAAAGATGTTGAGGATTTGGCTGATTTCCAGCAGCCTTTATGATTTTTTCGATCAGTATCCAATCCAAACTTTGGCGGAGCTTATGCTATTGCCTATTTGCAGGCGTACGATGTAAACTCCGGTAGCAGCATAGGGGATATCAACCGTGTAGGACTGATTGAGAATATCGGTCAACGTCTGATCGGAGACAACCATGCCCTGAATGTTGTAAACCTGAACCCGCACATCCTGTCGACTATACAAATTGAATGTAATCTGAACGGGCGTGCCCAGGCCGCCATAAATTCGAAAAGTACTTGTTATGGCAGGCGGTGAAGAATTGTCGCTTTCATAAAACTCTACATTATCCAGATAAAGATTGTTTCCGTTGTCGTTGGTGGCGATGAAGGCAAACCGGATGTTCTTCTTTCCTGCAAAGGCATCCAGGTTTACATAGTTTCTTGTCCAGTCGCTGGCGCTGCCGGGTGTCCAGCTACTTTCGGTGGTGGCATTTGCCAGGGCTGAGCCTGCCTCGGAGAATAATAATGTTGAGAATGTTTCACCACAATCATCAGATGCATAGACTTCCATCTTATCATCGCCCGTGGAGCGCTTTCCATAACTGGTATCGAAGAACATCGAGGCTTTTTGTTTGCCCGAAAGATCGAGTACTGGGCTCACGATCCAGGCCTGGTCACCAATTCTGGTGTTGGTAAACGAATTGAAAATAAGGGAAAGTGAATCGTTGGTTTGCGCCAAAAACCAGTTTTGCCCGGATTGAGGATTTGTCAAAGTCCATCTGCCAACAAATGTTTTATTGAAGTTTTCTCGCAGGGGTATCCGATCGGACGAAGTGTTTATGGTTCGAATAAATGCAAGGCTGTCGTTTTGCGATGCGTTCGTAATTCCGTTTGGTTTATTGATAGCAATAGATAAGTTATTAATGCCTGTGATAAGTGCAAGGCTGTTGAGAGAAAGGTTTTGTGTGGTGCCGGGAGCAATGGAAATTCCTGAGATTGACTGCACAACTCCAGCTCCCCCATTTAAATAGGTACGAACTTCCATCGAAGTGATGATAGTATTTCCAACATTTCTCACAGCAATGACAGGTGTAGGTGTTGATAAACAACTAACGGGAGAGGGGCTTGCCAAATCAGAAAGCTCCATCGCTGTGACTGGATAGTTGAGAACGGTTACATTATCCAAATACAGATTATTACCATAACCGTTTGTCCCCTCAAAGGCAACCTGGATCTTTTTTCCGAGGAAGGCATTCAGTGAGACAAAATTGGTTTTCCACTGACCGGAGGTTGGTACAAATGAATTTGTTGTTTGAGGAGCAGTAGAAAGATTAGTGCCAGCCTTATTAAAAATTTCAACGGCATTAACGTCATAAGCACAATCCTGATAAACGAGCACGCGAAGACGCTCTGAATACACATCCGGATAAACGGCATAAGCATTGTCAAATGAAAGTGTCGCTGTTGTTTCATTTGTCAAATCCAAAATAGGCGTGACAAGTCGGCTATAGGTATCGATTGCCTGGTCGTCAAAAAAATTCAAATACATTGAATTATTGGTTCCGTTAACAGCAACGTTCTGCCATGCCGTTACTCCTGATGGATTTTCAATTAACCAATTGGGAGGAGAAGTATTGAATGGTTGCGCGAGCGGTAAGCTGGAAGTAGCAGGAATGAATGTGGAAATAGTTTGTTCGTTATTGGAAGAATTGCCATCGGCACCGCCATTTACTTGTATTACCTGGAAATCAAAGGTGTAAGTATTTCCACTACTAACAGCGATGGGATTAAAACTAAAGTTGGTTTCGCTGGCACTCGCCAGGTTTAAGGCAATGGTCTGTGTCGAAGCTATTGATCCATTCAACGAAAATTGAATCTGTGCTGATGTAATGGTAGTAGTACCATAATTTCTGATCAATATCGTTGGCGTTACGTTTCCGTTGCAAGCAGTTTTCGAAGGGCTCAGAATAGACTTTACGCCAAGGTCATCGGGAACAGGAGCCGGAGGAAGTGCGCCCAGTGAATTTGCAAGACTTGCTCTGCGCGGACTATTTTGAGTTACTACAGTCATGCGTGCAATTTGCCCTAGTGTGAAAATGTTCATGCAGGCATCGTCTGTATAATCAAGGTAATTCTGGTACATGTTGTCGCCACCACAACTGACCAGTACACCAGTCGGGCAACCACTTGTTGAACTGTTTTGAAAAGGAGTGTCATCCACGTAATCTGTGGCACAATTGCTGGCATCTCCCCATATATGGCGAAGACCAAAATAATGACCTATTTCGTGTGTGGCTGTTCTTCCTTTATTATAGCTCGACAAAAGATTAAAATTTCCGGCATCAGCGGTACCAAAAGCCTGATAGTCAATTACAACACCATCTGTGAGTCGGTCATTAGAAGCTTGGTCCAGACCTAACAAAGTATTTGAAACAGGAAGTTGCGTGTACCCCAGGAATCCCCCTGTTAGATTTACAATCCATATATTCAAATAACTTTCTGC
>CAZNCO010000483.1:0-4062 GCA_964571345.1 uncultured Ohtaekwangia sp. | reverse complement strand
TATGAACAAAGCCATGAAAGGAATTGACATTGACGATAACGCCTTCAAACCTGTTGAGGCCATCATCCGGTCGATGACGAATAAAGAAAGACAAAATCCGGACGTAATCAACAACAGCCGAAAGACTCGAATCGCAAAAGGAAGCGGTACTTCTATCCAGCAAGTGAATCAATTGCTGAAACAATTCGATGACATGCGAAAACTAATGAAGACCGTGAACAAAATGGGTGGAGGAAAAAGAGCCCTGAATGCACTGAATCCTTTCGGAAGGTAGGTGTAAAAAAATAAAACATGAGAGATGAAACCCGTTAACGCTTTCATCTCTCACGTTTTCCATTTATAACAGCTAAAACCTGATCACGATCCTTGCTCCAGTTCCATAAAAAAAGAATTCCGGTTTGATCCTCGAAGTCTTTTGAGGCAACTGTGAATTATAAAGATCAATCGCATCCAGTGCCTTTGATTTGAAAGCTTGATGCAGAAAAAATGCACCTGCCAGTAACCCACCACCACCTGCTGCCAGTCCCCACTCCGGCTCCTGACCTACAATAGCCGTTACCAAAGGAATGGCTAACATCGCACCACCCGAAAAACCCATTATTGCAGAAACGGTTGAAAGAGTTTTTGCCTTTTTCATTTCTTCATATGCAGGCTGGTTTTTATACAAGAGCATCATGGTCTGCTTCATACTAAGCTGAGTGGAGTCATTCATTTCAAAGACTACACCACCAAATGTTTTATACATCGTAACCTTCTGACCAAAGCATACACAAATCATGAAAAGAAAAAGGAATAATAAACAAACTCTCATTGCACAGGGAAATAGTATTGATGGTGGTTTAGAAATTAACTGAGTTTTTTGGCAACTTCTTCCCAGTTGACAAGATTCCACCAGTTCGCCACATATTCATTTCTCTTGTTTTGATATTTCAGGTAATAAGCATGCTCCCACACATCCAAGCCCAGCACGGGAGTTCCTTTCAATTCAGAAACATCCATCATAGGATTGTCTTGATTGGGTGTACTTCCGATTTTCAATTTATTTCCTTCCTTCACTAACCAGGCCCAGCCAGATCCAAATCTTCCCATCGCTGCTTTGGTAAATTCTTCCTTGAATTTTTCAAATGAACTAAAACTTCCGTTAATCGCATCAGCTACCTTTCCAGTAGGCGCACCACCGGCATTTGGTTTCATCACTTGCCAAAAGAAATTATGATTCCAGGCGCCACCGCTATTATTGCGCGCCTTAGCGGAGAGCTTAGAAGCATTGGCAAAAAAATCTTTTTCAGATTCGTAAGAAATTTTTTCCGCAGCAATCGCCTCATTCACGTTCTTGATGTAAGCAGCATGATGCTTCGTGTAATGGATCTCCATAGTCATCGCATCAATGTGCGGCTCCAATGCTTTATAATCGTATGGCAGTTGAATCTGCGAAAAAGAAAAAGCCATCGCATCTTCCGCATGGCTAGTCATCGGCAACACAATGGCAGCTGCAGCAGTAGCCTGCAGCGAACTCTTCACAAACGTTCTTCTACTAATCGCTTTCATAATTTTGTTTTTAAGTTAATTAATAACAACACAGAAAAAATTTCATCATCGATTGGCTGCATGTCGCGAGGCGCGCCACCGGGCTATCCGCTACAAGTCCGGCCACTCACTTTGCTATCACACTTCGGGCTTTTCGCTACTATCCCTTGCCGAAAAATAATCACAATAAGTTAAAACAATATTAAAGCCAACTGTTCAAAGAAAGTAAATTTACCTAAAAATAATTAGCTTGCGGTAATACAATCATTCAGTATATGGCTGATATTCTTTACAGCGAAATCCCATCACTAGATTTAGCCAACTTCACCAGTGGCGATCCTGAAAAAAAGAAAAAATTTGTAAACGACCTTGGCGAAGCATATAACAACATTGGCTTTGTAGCCATTCGCAATCACTACCTGTCAGATGCCCTCTCCGAAAAATTATACAAAGCCATAAAAGATTTTTTTGCGTTGCCAGATTCAATAAAACAGCAATATGAAATCCCTGGGCTTGCAGGTCAGCGCGGATATATCAGTAAAGGAAAAGAACATGCAAAGGGGCGCAACACTGGCGACTTAAAAGAATTTTATCACGTGGGCCAGACTGTTGAAGGGAATGATCCCATCAAATCAGAATACCCAGACAATGTGTGGCCAAAAGAAGTTTCTGATTTTAAAGATGTCGCACTTGAAGTATACAGACAATTAGAGCGCACAGGTGTAGAGATGCTGCGGGCCATTGCCATTTATCTTCATTTACCTGAAAACTATTTTGATTCAAAAGTCAAAAATGGAAATAGCATACTGCGTCCCATTCACTACTTCCCAATTGAAGATCCAGACTCAGTTCCCGCTGACGCTGTGCGCGCGGCAGAGCATGGCGATATTAATTTAATCACACTGCTTATGGGTGCAAGTGCCGATGGTTTGCAAGTTTTGAGGCGCGATGGCAAATGGATTCCCATCACTGCTTTACCTGACCAGCTTGTCGTAAACGTTGGCGACATGCTTGAGCGATTGACAAATAAGAAGTTAAAATCTACCATTCACCGAGTTGTGAATCCCCCACGCGATCAGATGAACAAACCACGTTATTCTATTCCGTTTTTCATGCATCCCAGATCCGAAATGAATCTGGCAGCGCTTCCCCAATGTGTGGACAAAGCTCATCCAAAAATTTGGGAAGACATCACGGCTGGAGAGTTTCTCAATCAGCGTCTGAGAGAGATTGGTTTAAAAAAATAAAAATTGACGACCAAAGTCAGATATACCGATTTTCTTAAAGAAGTTCTGTATTTGTCTTTCACTTGTTTTGGCGGACCGCAAGCTCACATAGCGCATTTTCAAAAAATATTAGTAGACAAAAAAAAATATTTAAGTGAAGGGGATTTGCTAGAGTTGAATGCGCTTTGTCAAGTATTGCCTGGTCCCACGTCAACTCAAACATTATCTGCGGTTGGCTATAAGTTGGGCGGCCCCAATCTAGCTTACCTGACCTTAATCATCTGGATGCTTCCCTCGGTTGCAATCATGACGCTCGCAGGGATTCTGATTGGCCGTTTTGAAAGTAAAGAAATGTCCCTTTCTTTCACTAGATTCATTCAGCCTATGGCCGTTGGCTTAGTGGCTCATGCTGCTTATGCCTTTGCGCTCAAAACGATCAGGACTCAGCGCGCAGTCGTCTTGATGATACTCGCTGGAATTGCTTCTTATCTGATCAAGACTCCCTTTGTATTCCCGATCGTTTTAATTTTTGCCGGGTGTGTAACGGCTTTTAACTATAAAGCTCATCCACGCGAAGAGAAAAGAAAAATTGAAGTTGGATGGTCAAATTTTTTTCTGTGGATTGGAGTTTTAATTTTCGCTGCGATCTTGGGAAGCTTTACAAAAGCGAATCCTGAACTTCTACCTATTCGCCTTTTTGAAAATTTTTATCGAAATGGAAGTTTGATTTTTGGCGGAGGCCAGGTTCTCACACCTTTATTGTTTACTGAGTTTGTTCAATATGCACCCAAGCATTATTTAAATGCCGAAGAATTTCTCTCAGGCTATGCTTTCGCACAGTCTATTCCTGGGCCAGTTTTTTCTTTTAGTGCATATATCGGAGCATTGTCCATGCGTGATTTTGGAATAACAGGAGAAATTTGGGGAGCTCTATTTTCCGCAGCAGGAATTTTTTTACCAGGCACTTTCCTGGTCTTCTTTATGATTCGAATTTGGGATGGATTGAAGAAATTCAGAGCAATCCGTGCATCACTTGAAGGAGTTCTTGCTGCAAATGCGGGGATACTTGCAACGGCAGCTCTTCTTCTTTTCCAGCCGCTTCAGACCCATATCATTAATTACATTATTGTACTTGCCGCCTTTTCAATTAGCGCATTTACAAAAATCCCCTCATGGATTATCATTATTGCAGGGCTTGGTCTTGGGGTGTTGATTTAATTTTATCAGAAATCGCTTCTTAAAAAGATTATTATCTATAAGACAATAAAAAAGCCCTTACAGGTTAGTGTGAGGGCTTTTGATAAAATAA
>CAZNCO010000482.1:0-4064 GCA_964571345.1 uncultured Ohtaekwangia sp. | reverse complement strand
TTATTGTGTGTATCCTTTGAATTTTCTTCTGAAAAATATTTGTATTGTTATCGGTATAGAGATAAAACATTATAAGTTCGCTTTTACAGGATAACCCCTGAAAATACGAAATATCAAATTTGGCAATTGGTCGAGATATCTGGCGGCATTATCAAGTTCACCTACGGCCCAACCTCTCCATGCAAGCTTTCCGGTGCCCCGTTCAATCACATCAATCACCAATGTCCCTTCTTTGTATCTGATGTATCGTTGATTGTCACCTAAATAGATTGGCCCCGGATAAAAATAAAACGGGTAACGATATCCGTAACCATACAGCATTCCTGGATAGGAATATACTGGCGTATTCACAATATCTTCTTTATTCTCTACCATCACGTGAAATCTAATCATGAGATCGGGGTCCTTTACGTCTATAACATAATTTCTTTTGCGCAGCTCCTCGGTAATCAATCTTTGAATATGTTCATCCATAATTCCATTTTCAAACAAAGAATTTTTTGTACTGTCGGCACGAGGCAGGAATGCATATGTTTTTTTGAAAACCGAGAAATTGACAGACGGGCTGGTTTCAAAGAACACCTGGTTACCACAATTCACAAGCAGAATCACGGTAAGTATCCAATATATCGATTTCATTTTCTAACTCTTTTACTTGTTGCAATGCCAATGAAAGATAGACTAAGCTGAAAAATAAACAGAAGGCAAAATGTCGATTGACTTATGATTCTCGTCATTTCAAATCTGCAGAGTAGATTGTTTCTTCGGTGTAATGATTAGTATTATTACTAACGGGAAATATGAAAGCGCTAAGTGAATTTTATATCGGTATCGATGAAGTTAAAGCGATAAGACAACTCAAGGATCAATCGCACGCATTGCTAAACAGATCAGACCTAGATCCACTGATGAGACAAATTGGAGACGCTAGAGTTGTGATGCTTGGAGAAGCTTCGCACGGCACACATGAGTTTTATACATGGCGGTCATTGATTTCACAGCGGCTCATCGAAGAGAAAGGATTTAATTTTATAGCTGTAGAGGGCGATTGGCCAGACTGTTATCGACTAAATCGTTACATTAAAAATTATTCTGATTCCGGAAAAAGTGCTCGTGAAGTGTTGCATGCTTTCAACCGATGGCCATCCTGGATGTGGGCTAATTGGGAGATTGCAGCGCTTGCAGAGTGGATGCGTGGTCATAATAAACCGTTAGCTGTAAATAAAAAAGTTGGCTTTTATGGATTAGATGTCTACAGCTTTTGGGAGTCAATGGAAGCTATCATGAATTACCTCAAGAAAGTAGACCCAGATGCTTTGGAGGTTGCGGAAAAAGCCGTGGAATGTTTTGAGCCCTTTCAGGACGAGGAAGGTCATGGGTATGCCCGAGCAACGTTGATGACGCCCGAGATATGCACTGAAGAAGTGATGGATTTGCTGAAGGAGATTCGTGCAAAGTCTGCCCACTACAACACGGATCATGAGAATGTATTCAGCACAGAACAGAATGCAATGATTGCCGTGAATGCGGAGAAATATTATCGCACAATGATTCAAGGTGGCCCGCACTCCTGGAACTTGCGAGACGGGCATATGATGGAAACATTGGAAAGGCTTCTTGAATTTCATGGAACGAAATCAAAGGCGATTGTTTGGGCGCATAATACGCATGTAGGCGATGCGCGCGCTACCGACATGACTTACGAGGGTATGTATAATATTGGCGAATTGGCTCGGTTGAGGCTTCAAGCATATGGCGTAGTGCTGGTGGGATTTGGCTGTTACCAGGGAAGTGTGATAGCTGGCAATCGGTGGGGAGCTAAAATGAAGGAGATGCGGGTTCCGGCTGCAAAGAATGGAAGCTGGGAAAATATTTTGCATAGGGTAGGCATGAAAAGTAATTTACTCAACATGACAGACTTTATGAATGATACGTTTATGGAAAGCCATGTGGGGCATCGCGCGATTGGTGTGGTCTATAATCCTGGGTATGAAATGCTGGGTAACTATGTGCCCAGTATTTTGCCGCTGCGTTATGATGCCTTCATCTTTCTTGACTCTACGACAGCACTTCATCCTCTTCACATTCAGCCGCATGGTCGTCAAATTCCGGAAACGTATCCATTTGGAGTTTGAGGCAATTTGAGCGAATCTTATTTAATATATGACGGAATCAAATCAAAAGTTGTCACAACTATTCCATGATCTGGCATCGATCTACCGATTCCTTGGAGGAGAGAATCCTTTCAGGTCAATTGCATATCAAAATGCATCGCGATCGATTCAAGGTTTGCCAGAAGATATTGCGCATTACATTGAACAAAATACGTTAGGCGAAATACCGGGAATCGGAAAGAGCTTAGAGCACGACATCATAGAATTTCAGAAGACGGGTAAAATTTCTCGGTTTGAAAAATTTAAGAAAAAAGTTCCGTTTGAATTGATGCAGCTGATGGACATACGCGGGTTCGGGCCCCAGTCACTTAAGCGACTTTACAAGGAACTTCATCTCGAAAATAAGGAACAGGTTATTCGCGCCCTGAAAGATGGCTCAATTCGTGAATTGAAAGGATTTGGAGATGTTAAAATTGAAAATATGCTGCGCGGATTGAAACTCCACAAAGCTTTAGAAGAACGAATGCTTTTGTGGGATGCCTTGCAATATGGAGAAGAAATTCTGACAGAACTTAGAAATGTTAGTGGAGTTAAGAGTGCGGAGCTTGCAGGAAGTCTTCGCAGGAAAAAGGAAACAGTTGGTGATTTCGATATTTTGATTGCTGCAGCGCCTGGTACCCGGAGGAAGATTATTGAATATTTTATTTCTTCATCGTTTGCAAAGAAAGTTCTTGCCAAGGGAGATACGAAGGTAAGTGTGTTGCTCAAGAGAAATGGAAGACAAATGGATTTGAGAATCGTGGACGAATCGGAGTGGGGCGCTGCGCTGCAATATTTTACAGGTTCGAAAGAGCACAATATTCATCTTCGTTCCATCGCACGCAACAAAGGATACAGGATCAGCGAATACGGAATATTCAATATCGGAAACGAAAAGCGTATTGCGGGGAAGACCGAAGATGAAATTTATGGTGCGCTAGGGATGCAAACAATCCCACCGGAAATGCGGGAAGACCGTGGAGAAATTCAAATGGCCATGCGTCACGAAATTTCAGCACTGATAGAGCTTGGGGATATAAAGGGCGATTTGCAGATGCACTCCAATTGGTCAGATGGAGATATGACCCTGGATGAATTGGTTGAGTTTGTGAAGAAAAAGTATTCATATGAATACATCGCTGTTACCGATCACACCAAGACATCGCGTATTGCCGGGGGCATGGACGAAAAAGGCTTTCTGGAACAAATCGAAGCAGTGAGAAAAGTTAATGCTAAACTCGGTAATCAATTCCTGAAAGCCGGTGCTGAGGTTGACATCCTTCCGGATGGATCGCTTGATTTATCCGATGAAGTATTAGAACAACTCGATTGGGTAACAGCTTCTATCCATTCATCATTCACGCGAGACAATACGGACCGATTGATCAAAGCGTGTGAAAATCCCTATGTTCAATGTATCGGGCATCCTACCGGAAGGTTGATTGGAAAGCGCGAACCTTATCTACTGGAAATTTCAAAACTGATCGAAGCAGCAAAAGAAACCGGCACGACCCTTGAGATTAATGCGCAGCCAGATCGGATGGATTTAAATGATGAGCTTGCTGCATTGGCGCGGCAGAGCAGTGTGAAACTGGTGATTAGTACAGATAGTCATAAAGCCGTTGATTTTGATTTTATGAGGCTCGGTGTTTTTGTTGCAAAACGTGCTTGGTGCACCGCTGACGATATTCTGAATACACGTTCCTGGAGAGATATTCAGACGATTGTGAGAAAGAAACAACTTCATTCAGTTTGATGTGATCTTTTGAGAAGGCTTCCTTTGAGTGATATAATCTACAATTTCTTTTAAGGTGCCGATCTTTCCGTAGTATTCTTCCGGGGTTTGGATGCCAAAGTTTTAATCTATGCCAACAATAAATTGCAGATAGGCGACTGAACGGTGTGTCAATT
>CAZNCO010000481.1:0-4065 GCA_964571345.1 uncultured Ohtaekwangia sp. | reverse complement strand
ACCCTACGGTCTTTTCATTGATCAGTTTTCCGTTGCTTCTGAATAAAGAAACCTGGTAGTTGAAGTCTTTTTCATCAAGTAGCAGCGAGTCAGAATCGATATCGATGTAAATAGATGCCGCTGAATAATGATCAACAGGATTGATTCCTGTACGCAAGGTGTCCGACACAATAGGTCTACCAGCAGCACCTGGCCCATTTACATCATTGGCTTGGTTTGATCGCGAACAACTGATAAACCCCAACAGCACTACGAGTATAATCTTATTCATAAATGATAATCGATCAACAAAGTTAGATGTTTCCGATATTGCTATAATCAAAATGAAAAGAGTTATGTTTAGCAACTACCAAGGAAAGATTTGAAAAGAACTTGTGGTCATTGCTACCATGAAAAAAATGCTAACTTAAAAGAGAAATATCAAAGAAAATGAACATCGTTTTTACCATGCTCGCGCTATTGATTTTAGCTATTATAATTTTTGCTGTTTATCGGATGATAAAAGTTAAACAACAGAACAGTCTACTTAATGTGCAACGTTTTGAACGCGTGAAGAAACTATATGACCAACTTGAAAAAGGAGCCCCTGTAACAGCAATTGATGTTTTACCATTTGCTACAAATCTGCTTACAAGGGAAACAACATACCAATTACTTCACGACCATAATAAAACAGATTTATTCCCAACGGAATATTATTCTATTGTGAAAGGAGCTGAGAGCAATCTTGCCAACTGGCTTGAGTTTCCGACAGAACTGGATGCCTGCCCTGACGAAATGGAGTACATCAAAAGAGTATCATTTGATTTCGATGGAAACAAAAACATGGTTCATTACGAAGTTTTCAAATACATGATTAACGAACCTCATTGGGCTGCCAAAAACGGTTGGATGCTTGGAGTTGTCGGCCCTTTTTTTGATGATAGTAAGCCCTACGACTTTCCCGGTGCTACCTTTAGTAGATGTGACAGCACTTTGGATAAGGTCACGCCCGAAGAAGAAGCAAAATGGGTGCATGAGAATATCTCGAAGAGAAGGTAAGGGCTTTGGTTAGCACTTACTGACGAAGGTTTGAAAAAGCGTCACACGCGGACGAATAGCACATTTCGCTTGCTATTTCGGAGCGGCATAGACGCCTTTGTCCGTTGCCATGAGAACTTTATTGCCACAAAAATCAATATCATACACACTTCCACCTAAACTCCATTTTTTTGTCCACGTAACACCATTGTCTGTAGAAACGTAAGCGCCATTATCTGTTCCCGCGTAAATGCTGGTTCCACTTTTCGCAAAGCAATAGATGAAATTGGTCAAAAGGACAGAATACGTCCAATTAATATTACCATTGCCGATAGCAGAAACATATATGACATTACTTCGCGCCACGAACAGGCTGCTTCCAATAATAGTGACAGCTCGCGTGTCAAGTCCCCACGGGCCTGGCATGGTAGGTGGTAGCCATGTATCTCCATCGTCTGTCGAAATATAAAAACCATCATTTGTGCCAGCGAACATAGTGCTATCGCTCACCGCAAAAGAATAAATCCCAGGATAAGTAACACCGTTCTTTATCAACTTTTCGATCACTCCAATGGAATCAAGATTAATAATATATATGCTGCTTGATGGCTGTTGTCTAACTCCCGCAAGTAGCTTGTTTCCAGTTACCAAAAGAGCGGGAATGCCATCATGTGAGCCAAGGTAGTTATTCCAGGTTATACCGCTATCTGATGAAAGATAAATACCATCACTTGTGCCTGCAAAAATGCTGCTTCCACTTATTGCTAATGATAAAATCTGGACCTGAGTAGATGCAAGGGAATAGTTTCGCCATGTGGTACCACTATCCAGGGAAACATAAATACCATTAAAGCGAGTCCCCGCAAATACTTTTGATCCATCCACTAAAAGTGAGCTAACATATGAGGTCATTAAAATATTAGCTTCATTGTTCGGGTTATTCAATTCACTTACTTCCTTCTTGCAACCGATAAACTGAACAAAAAGGATAACCAGCAATGAATTAATAAACAATTTCCTGACTTTCATTTCACTTGAAATCTTTCGCTTTGAACTTTTGCTTGATACGCGGTGGCAATGGTTTGCCGTTACTATAGTCCGCCAGTAATTTATCCAGGTTGGCCTGGCTGTAATTGCTGGTTTGGGTAATGCCTGTAATTGCCATAGCCTGTCTTTTGCATGTAAATATTTTTTTTGGGTTTGATCTGACTGAAAATATCAAAAAAAGCAATGGAACACAAATTCTCTCTTCAGGACTCTGATTTCCATTGAGTTCGAAGCAACCCAATTACACACCCAAGGCAGGTGCTGAATGAGGCACTATGAATCCTGTTTGACTCGTTGTGCCGTTCGTGATTTAATAGGAGTCCACCCTGCCCGTAGTCTATAAATTCACTTCTTGCGTACTAGTCCTGTTGTCTTCGATACAAAACATGACGTTAAGCTGACAGGAATTCAATGAATGTCGGCAAGACCGTAAGGCTTGCAACGACAACTTAAGTCTATGGAACATAGTCCGAAGCTCCAGCCTATAAGCATCCTCGCCTTCAATCCATCTCTTCGCGTTCAGTTCCCGATCCATTGCTTACTCCAAACCAGACCTGAAGAAATACATTCAAGACCTGAAGCCTTATTTACAAAACGTCACCTTTTGCAGCCAAAAACTCACATCTTCTTTACAAGTCGTAACGGACTATAAATACAACCTCGACTTTCATAGCGTGACATTCGCGTTGTGCTTGAAAGGGTTCACCCTTCGCTTCCTGAACGTAAAAGTCTCTCCTGACTACCGGGTGGAGATTTACAAAAAAGCGATTGTAACGCAAGTGCCTCTGTATAGGTTGTGCGTAGCACTCAAAGAAACATAAAATATATTTTTCATTTTTTTAAAACTCCCTTTCGCCATTATGCGTGATGATACCCAAGAAGATTTTAGATTTAAGAATTAAGATTTAAGAATGAGTACTTCCATAAAATCTAAAATCTCAAATCAAAAATCTCAAATCAAAAATCAAAAATCTCAAATCATCCCCCCCTCCTTCCTATCGCTCCTCTCTACTAGTCAATTGACATTCTAAAACAAATCGCAGCCAGGTCTGATCATGCAGTTCATGAATGCAGGTGAGGGCGCAACTGCACCAACCATTTAAAAATTTAAAACGTATGAAAACTTTAGTAGCGCTGGGCTTCTCAAGCCTGGCCATTCCCAGAAAAATTGAAAGAGGCCGCTTCATCGTTACATCGATGACGGGCAACGCAAACTTCACCACACCGAGCCCTACGCTGGCAAGTATCACCACCGCCATCAACGCGCTGGAGACAGCTCACATTACCGCGCAAGGCGGTGGTGCCGATGATACTGCCGCCATGTACGCCAAAGAACTCGCGCTCGACTTGCTAATCAAATCCCTGGGCGGATATGTAGAAGGTATTGCCAACGCCTCGCCTCTCAATGCCGAAACCATCATTCTCAGTGCCGGCATGAACGTGAAAGCCAAAGGCGTGAAGGCCAGCCCCGACTTTGATGTGCAGATCACCGGCAACCCGGGCGAAGTACTGTTGATTCACAGTGGCGTAGCCCGCGGCAGCATCGAGTTTCAGATGAGCACCGACAGCAGCAACGAAAGCAACTGGCAGGCGATCTACTCCGGCACCCGCGGCCGCTTCACCAAAGGCGGGCTCACCAGCGGCACCCGCTATTACTTCCGCTCCACCGTCATCGACAAGAGCGGCAAAAACCCGTGGAGCCCCGTGCTCAACACCATCGTGTTGTGAATGACGGTGCCGGCACCTGAAGCTAACACAAGGCAACGCAGAAATCAGAAATGAAAGTAAGCGTTGCCTTTTTTTGTTTTGAAACGTTTGGCCATACGCGAGGCACTCACGAATCATCCGACACATCTCATATGCGGACCACACTATTCAGACCAGAATTGAGTTAGCTCCTTCATCAAAGTCTTGTACTCTCTATTCCCTACATTCGAACTACTATTAAACGGGATATCACTCAAATCTAAATCCCACCAATCATCCACTGACCTGTGT
>CAZNCO010000480.1:0-4081 GCA_964571345.1 uncultured Ohtaekwangia sp. | reverse complement strand
CAATTGAAGACTTATTCACCATTGGTGAGTAAAAAAATCAATCCCGGGTTCTCATTGGTTAAAGCCGGACTTTTGAGTCTATTGGTCTTCACACTTAGTCAGCCGGCATTCGCAAAATTATCACCCAAAGTGAATACAGAATTTGTTCGTGCCGTGGACGATCAGGTAAATCAAAACTTTAACACGGCTCCTGACCAGCTAGTCAAAGGCACTGTCATTTCTGATGAAGACAAGCAGCCACTTGCGGGTGTAAACATTTACCTGAAAGGTGCTGCCGAAGGAACAGCAACGGACTCGAACGGGCATTTTGAATTTCCGCGCAAGCTGAAAGAAGGAGACATACTTGTTTTTAGTTTTATTGGGTTGGCTACGCAGGAATATGTTGTTTCAAAAGAAGCGCAGGTGAACCTGGATATTCGCATGGTGTATGATGCTACAATTGTAATGGGTAAAGTTGCTGTGAGTGAAGTGTATGCACCAGAGCCAACCGGTGTGAATAAATGGTGGCAGAAAGTAAAGGCATTGTTCTAATTTGTTTTAGTGTTAATGATGAAGGGTGTTGTAATGGTTTGCGTTGTTTTTATTTCAGCAGTCCGTGTGCAAGGTCAGCGAAGTGATTTTTTGCACACGGATTTTTCCAAGGCGGATAGTGTGGCAGCGTTGTATGGAGGTCATTCATTAAAAGATTTGAGAGGCCTTTCTCAGAAACTGACCAATAGTCTACCCACCGAAGCAGAAAAATTCAGGGCGATTTACAGATGGGTGTGTGCCAACATTGATTTCGACTACAATCTTTATTTGCTGCATAGCAAGGAAATTGGAAAGAAGAGAACCATTCTCGAACTGGCTGCATGGAATAAAAAATTTACTTCCAGAATGTTCAATGTTTTGCTCACCAAACAAAAAACAGTTTGCACCGGGTATGCCTATCTTGTGAAAGAGCTTTGCAGCCATGCTGGAATTGTTTGTGTGATTGTAGATGGATATGGACGCACAGCAAAGGCAAATATACGAGGCGAAGGAATTGCTAATCATTCATGGAATGCTGTGCAGTTAAATCACAAATGGTATTTGTGCGATCCAACCTGGAGCAGCGGAGCGTATGATACCGAACAAATGAAATACATTGCAAAGTATGATGATTCCTACTTCTTGCCTTACCCTTCAAGTTTCGTAAGGAATCATTATCCGCTGGATACTTCCTGGATGTTAGTGAATGACAAACCTGCGCTCACAGAATTTTTGAATGGCCCGCTTGTGTATAGCTCAGCGCTTCGCTATCAGCTCGGTCAAGTATCGCCCAATACATTTGATATTGTGACTGAAAAAAGAAAGCCTGTTGTTTTTCAATTCACGGCTTCAAAGGAAGCAACTCTTCGCTCGGTTGAATTGTGCCACAAGGGAATGAGGCTTGCTGAAAAACCTGATCCTCAAAGTAAAAATGGAAACTATAGTGTTAGCTATGCGTTCGCAACTAAAGGAACCTACATTGTTCACATCGTTTTGAATTCAGACTATGCTTTTTCCTATGTTGTCACTGTGAAGTAACTATTGATCAACTTTGATTGCATTTACCGGGCAAGATTTGGCAACAAATTGTGAAAGCGCGAGCGGAGCAGAACAAATCAGCAGGTGAATCTCTTTTTTGATTGTGGCATTCAGTAAATGGGCTTTGCCATCTTTTCGCGACATGCGCCATTGGTCTGGCTGCAGTTCGTAACAGATGCCACACCCGATGCATTTATTTCGGTAGTGAATAATTTTAGTCAGTGCTTCAAAAGATCCGGCAGGGCTAATATTTCAACGGAGCTTGTTCTTTCTTCATGGCGAGCGTCTTTCGCCCGCAAAATTAAGAGTTGTTTGTTGATCGTGCTGATTTTTAATGAAAGACTTGCCACAGGCCATAGACGGCCACTAGCACAATGGAGATGACACTGATCCAAAAGATTAAATTGTAAAAAATCCCTGCTTTTAAAACCTGCTTTCTGCGGTATTTGAAATCAAGCGCGGCCATTACTACCAATAGTAACATTACAGAACCAATGATGCCACCGCTCAGCACCATTAATACTGGCAGTTGAATGTAGAGGTAGATGACCGCCCAGATAGCCGGGAACGCAATCGCCAGCCATGCCATAGTCTTTTTTCGTTTCGTTACATCGGTGAAGTCAAGCCAGCCAAGTTCTCCAAAAAGATTCGGGAAGACGCGTGTCCACGCAGCGAGGGTAGCATATACACTTGAAAATAAAACAAAGAATGCCCCGATGAGATAAACGATACGTACACTATTGCCAAGCGATTGCGTGTAGATGAGCGCAAGTGTTTCAATCACATCATTGCCTTGCGGGATATTTTCACGACCGTGCAATACTGCTGCGCCCAATAAATAAAATGCTACCGTTACCAGTGTGTATATCATCATCGCCACGATGGCATCCAGGTACATCACATTGATCCAGCCATGCGCCCGTACTCGCCAGGCTTCGGTTTCTTCGTGCGGCCCGGTGTAGGCGGCATATCCTTTTTCAATGCACCAATAATTATAAGCGATAATTTCATCGCTGGCCACACCTGTAATTCCAAAGGCACCAAATGCTACGGCAACTGTTTCAGGTTTCAGATTGAAATTCAATCCAGAAAGAATATCTGAAAAGGAAAAATGATATGGAGTGAATCGTAAAGCAACGAGTGCGGTAATAGTGAGCACAGTGAACATTGCAATCATTACTAGCGAAATTTTTTCGACCATTCCATATTTGCCATTATAAATAAGAAGGGAGGCGAATGCAGCTGTAATAAATGTCCATGCTGCGATGGGCAAACCAGGGAGCAGCAGATGAAGCACTACAGATGTTCCTCCAAGGATGCCTCCAATCTGCACTATCTTCATCGTCTGCAAAATGAAATACAACCATAATGCCCAGTTTGCTTTTTTTATTTTCAATCCTTCCAGTTGGTTGAAACCTTTTACGGATGTCTCGCCAGTGAGGATGGCATGCTTTCCGAACTCAAGTTGGACGGCCACCTTTGCGAGACAACTGATGATGATCACCCAAAGCGATACAAAGCCAGCCTTGGCACCAAAGATAGTCGTTGCAATCAATTCACCTGAACCGACAATGGAAGCCGATAAAATAAACCCAGGGCCTAGAAACTGGAGCCTACCCGCTAAGGTGTGAGGTGGATCTTTTACTTTATCGGAGGAGATGATGTATGGATCAGTGCCCACGCGGATTTTATTTTGTATTAAGATACTAAATAGTTGTTAACTTTTTGAAGTATGTTTCAAAGGTGTCATTTGTGCGAAGTGAATAAAGAGTTTTATTACCATCGGCACTAACCAACGTAACATCTCCGTACACCACTGTCTCAACTCAATCATCAAATAGCATGGCAGAGCTATCAATCAACCTAATATTGTATTACAGTATTGGTTATCGTTAAAAGTGTCATTTGAACGTTTATTAAATTCTTCTACATTTGTTAGAATCAGGTTGGCTGGGTTCGTCCTAACCGTTGATAAAATAGATGGAAATTATTTTTGTGTACGCTCAAATCAGAATTAAAAGTAAAATATGAGAGTTTTAAAAATGGCCATAAGCCTGTCTCTTTTAAGTGGTTGTATATTAGCGCAAACACCCACGCGAAAATTTGAACCGGTCGGATTTTCTCAGGTAACGATCAACGATGCCTTCTGGAAGCCCGCGATGCAAAAAGTGGCCACGACTACGTTGCAGGCATGCATCCTGCAAACGGAAGTAAAAACGCCACGTATCAAAAATTTTGAAAAAGTAGCGCGCAAGAAAGGAGAAAAACACGAAGGGATTTTTTACGATGACTCTGATGTGTACAAAGCTCTCGAGGCAATTGCCTATTCGCTAAAGAATTATCCAGACGCTAATCTCGAAAAGAAGGCAGACGAGTGGATTGATAAAGTGGCTGCGGCACAGTTACCCGATGGGTACATTGGCACTTGGTACACTTTGGGAGGTTTGGATCAACGCTGGACGGACATGAGCATGCACGAAGATTACAATGGCGGCCATTTGATTGAAGCGGCTGTTGCCTATTACAATGCCAC
>CAZNCO010000479.1:0-4087 GCA_964571345.1 uncultured Ohtaekwangia sp. | reverse complement strand
CTATAGCGCCATCTCAATCTGCACTGGACATTGAGAGACAAGTCACTTTCCCTGTCGAACAGATAATGTCCACCATTCCAGACCTAAGGGAGATCAGAAGTTTTTCAAGGTTCGGCCTGTCAGTTGTGACCATTGTATTTCATGACAACGTTGATGTTTATTGGGCACGTCAACAAGTGAGCGAAAAGCTCACTTTGGCTTCAGGTCAGATTCCGCCAGGCGTGGGCACACCGGAAATGGCCCCGATAATTACGGGACTGGGAGAAATTTACCAGTATATCATAAGGCCAGAGAAGGGCTTCGAAGACAAATACAGTGCAATGGAACTTCGCAGCATTCAAGACTGGATCGTGCGAAGGCAATTGCTCGGCACACCGGGTGTGGCCGATGTTGCGAGTTTCGGAGGCTACCTGAAGCAATACGAAATTTCGCTTGACCCTGACAAGTTGAGAAGTTATGATCTCGGCATAGCAGACATTTTCACTGCACTTGAAAAAAACAATCAGAATACAGGAGGCGCCTACATTGACAAGAAACCCAACGCTTGGTTTATCCGCAGCGAAGGCCTTATCAAATCGGTTGATGACATTGGTAAAATCGTAGTGAAGAATACAACAAACGGTATCCCGGTCCTTATCCGAAATGTAGCCGATGTTCGCTTAGGGTTCGCCAATCGCTACGGAGCCATGACATTAAACAACGAAGGCGAAGTGGTTGGTGCAATTGTACTCATGCTCAGAGGGGAAAACTCCAACGCGGTGGTGAATCGCGTGAAGCAGAAAATGGAGCGGATAAAGAAAAATCTTCCTGAAGGAGTTACCATAGAGGCCTTTATCGACAGGAGTGCACTTGTAGGCCGTGCAGTTGGCACAGTTGAGAAAAACCTGATCGAGGGAGCGCTGATCGTGATTGCAGTACTCGTTCTGTTTCTTGGTAACCTGCGGGCAGGACTTATAGTAGCTTCTGTTATTCCATTGGCCATGCTGTTCGCTGTTTCGCTGATGCACGTTTTTGGTGTTTCAGGGAACCTGATGAGCCTCGGTGCAATCGACTTTGGCCTGATCGTAGACGGGGCGGTGATTATTGTTGAAGCAACGATGCACCATCTTGGCCTCCGAAATATTTCAGTAAAGATGTCGCAGAAAGAAATGGATGAAGAGGTCTATGTGTCGGCCTCCAGGATCAGAACTTCAGCAGCTTTTGGTGAGATCATCATTCTTATCGTTTACCTCCCAATTCTGGCCTTGGTCGGCATTGAAGGTAAAATGTTCAAGCCAATGGCGCAGACAGTGAGCTTTGCAATTTTGGGGGCGTTTCTTCTATCGCTCACCTATGTGCCAATGATGTCGGCTCTTTTCTTGAGCAAGAACCCTCAACATAAACGCAACCTCTCTGACGGCATGATGGATTTTTTCAGTCGCGCATACACGCCAATAATTAATAGGGCTTTGAAAAGTAAGTTTATTGTAGTGGCCACTGCCGTGACGCTGTTTCTTGTTAGCGTGCTTTTATTCTTAAATATGGGCGGAGAATTCCTGCCTACCCTTGAAGAAGGGGATTTTGCCGTGGAAACCAGAGTGCTCACGGGAAGTAGTTTATCATATACAATTGAAGCCTCTCAGACGGCTGCCAAAATTCTATTGAAGGAATTTCCTGACGAAGTGAATAAAGTCGTAAACAAGATAGGATCATCGGAAATACCTACCGACCCCATGCCGATTGAAGCATGTGACGTGATGGTGATGTTAAAGCCAAAGTCTCATTGGAAAAAAGCAAGCACTCGCGAAGAACTGGCGGAGAAGATGCGGGAAGCTTTGGAAGACCTGCCGGGGGTGACGTTCGGATTTCAGCAGCCGATCCAGATGCGATTCAATGAATTGATGACAGGCGTACGGCAGGATGTGGCCGTGAAAATTTTCGGTGAAGATTTGGATGTGCTGACAGGGCTCTCTCAACAATTGGCCAAGATAGCCGGTACCGTTGAAGGTGCCCGTGATTTATATGTTGAGCAAATGACGGGCTTGCCCCAAATCGTAATCAACATTAACCGCGATGAGGTGGCTAAATACGGCTTGAACATCGTGGATATAAACAGGGCCATTAACACGGCCTTTGCCGGGCAATCTGCAGGACTGGTGTACGAAGGGGAAAAAAGATATGACCTTACCGTCAGGCTTAGTTCGCAAAGCCGCCAGAACATTGAAGATGTCCGAAACCTGTTCATCACTTCACCTGCCGGTGAACAGATACCACTTAAGCAATTGGCGGACGTTGACTTCAAGATTGGGCCGAACCAGATTCAGCGTGAAGATGCCAAGCGAAGAATCATTGTCGGCTTTAATGTTAGAGGCCGTGACGTGGCCAGCATAGTTCAGGAACTTCAACAGAAAGTGAATAGTCAAATTAAATTTCCACCAGGTTATTATCCCACTTATGGCGGCCAATTTGAAAACCTGAAAGAGGCGCAGGCGAGATTGTCCATCGCAGTTCCCGTGGCTCTCCTGCTGATCTTCCTCTTGTTGTATTTTACCTTTCATTCACTAAAGGAATCTGCGCTCATCTTCATGGCCATTCCCATGGCGGCTATCGGAGGCGTACTCGCATTGTTGTTGAGGGGGATGCCGTTCAGCATCTCGGCTGGCGTTGGGTTCATTGCACTATTCGGGGTGGCTGTATTGAATGGCATCGTACTTATCGCTGAGTTCAACAGGTTGCGTAACGAAGGGATAGCCGACCTTTACGAAATTGTCAGGCGGGGAACGCAAGTCCGTTTGCGTCCGGTGCTGATGACAGCCACGGTTGCTTCGTTGGGTTTCCTGCCGATGGCGCTCGCTACCAGCGCAGGTGCGGAAGTCCAAAAACCACTGGCAACGGTCGTGATCGGTGGCCTGATCAGTTCAACGCTGCTTACACTAATCGTGCTCCCCTGCCTTTACATCTACTTCGAAAAGTTCAGATCAAAACAAAGCATTCAAACAATATGAGAACGGTAATCATAATTATTTTAATCTGTTTTTCTATTCCGGTTTTTGCTCAAATGGGCAAGGTCACGCTTGATCAGGCAATTCATTTTGCACTGAAAAATAATGCGGGCATCAAAGCAGCGGGTTATGAAATCGATTTACAGAGGCAATTGAAGAAAACGTCCTTCGATCTGCCAAAGACAAGTGTTTCTCTCCTTTATGGGCAGTACAACAGTTATGTGAATGACAACAACTACTCGGTAACACAGGTTATCCCTTTTACCGCCTTTGGCAGTCAGAGAACTCTCAACAGGTCACTCGTTGCTGCCAGTGAATTGAAAAAGGCGGCCACAGAAAACGAACTCGTCTATCAGGTGAAGCAGACTTATTTTCAGCTTGCTTTTTTGCTAGCACGTCATGAGTTGCTCAAGCAACAGGATAGCATATATGAAGGCTTTCTGAAAGCGGCATCCGCCCGCTACAAAACCGGGGAGGCTCATTTGCTTGAGCAGACCACCGCTGAGACACAACGAAACGATGTGCGTAACCAACTCCGCATGAACGAGTCCTCTATGATTATACTGCGAACACAATTAAAAACATTGCTGAACAGCGAAACATTGCCTGAGATTTCTGAAACCTCATTGAATCAGCTTTCATTTCAGGATATACCCGATACTACTGCACTGTCGGCAAATCCATCTCTGGTATACATGCGCCAAAAGGTTGAAGTGGCACGAAGTCAAAAGGAATTTGAAAACGCGAAGTTCGCACCCGACATCATCGTGGGGTATTTCAACCAAACACTTATAGGTGTAGTTAATTATGACAACGGTGGCATAGCCAAAGCCAGCGACCG
Organism: uncultured Ohtaekwangia sp.; assembly: GCA_964571345.1. GTDB lineage: Bacteria > Bacteroidota > Bacteroidia > Cytophagales > Cyclobacteriaceae > ELB16-189. The sequence continues at coordinate 265 of CAZNCO010000479.1, read as the reverse complement.
CTTCACGGGTTTCCAGATAGGTCTTGCTGTTCCAATTTGGTTTCTGCCACATCAGGGACGTGTTCGGGCAGCCGTGTTCAACCAGAGGACAGTGCAGAGTAATTACCAATATTATCAGATCACGCTAAAAGGACAATGGCAACAAGCCATGCAGCAATTCGCGAAAAGCAGAAACAGTTTGGAGTATTATCAGGCCTCAGCTTTACCAAATGCCAACTTGATATTAAAGCAATCGCAAACAGCATTTCGACAAGGAGAGATAGGC
>CAZNCO010000478.1:0-4090 GCA_964571345.1 uncultured Ohtaekwangia sp. | reverse complement strand
GTAACAACAGAAGATATTGAGTCGGCAAGAAAAGAAGGCGCTACCGATATTGAGATTCATGACACCGTTTTGATTGCCGCAGCCTTCTGCATGTTCAACCGATATGTAGATGGACTAGGCACTTGGGCTCCGGACGACCGGGCCGTGTACGAACGCATTGGCAAGCAACGTGCGGAAGAAGGGTACTTCACTGCTCCGTTCAAAGTGCAAGGATCGAATTAAACTTTGACAGCTTTATAAATTACTTCTCCGCGGCTGATGCCGAAGTGAAAAGCATCTTCTGCCGAAAATTCAGAACTGAATTTATCTTCGACTGGATTGAGTCCGCTCTGCCCGATGCGTTTTGAATAGTCTTTCCCGTATTTTCTTACGTGATCATCTTGCCCGAATATTTTCTCTCGCTCGCGAGCATCGGTAATGGAATTGTCTTCGAACGTAATTTCAGGAACAGGAGAGAAGAAGGGAACTTGCATGATTGCCCATCCGCCTGGTTTAAGTACACGATTAAATTCCTTCATCACCTGAATGTCGTCACGCACGTGCTCGAGAACGTGATTACATAAAATCACATCGAAATGATTGTCTTCAAAAGGAATGTCGTGAACATCCATTTTCACCTTTGCCAGCGGTGATTCAATGTCTGCCGTAACATATTTTTCCTGGTGCTGCTTCTCAAAACGTTGCATGAAACAATGCTCAGGAGCAATGTGCAGCACATCCAGTTTTGACTGAAAGAAATTTGTTCTGTCTTTCAGGTACAGCCAAATCAGCCGATGGCGCTCGAGACTGAGACAATGAGGGCACAAGGCATTGGGTCTCGAATTAATTCTTCCGTAAGGCAAAAACTCGCGATAGTGATGTTCGCAAACGGGGCATTGCACTTTTGATCCGGCATAAAATACACCCGCAGCCTTCATGCCAATGCCGCTGAAAAGCTGTAGATACTTTCGTGGCACAAAACGGATCAACCAGGAGATGATTTTCTTCATGTGGCCGCAAAGATAAATGATTGTGAGCCTCCGCATAAGTTTGTCTCAGGATTTTGATAACTTGGTGAAATGCAAGGGGATGAAGCAATTCTAAAACATCTGGCAACTCGCTACACAAGATTGACCATCATTTGCCTTTTCCTGATGGCCCTGTTGCAAGGGCTGCATTCTTTCTTCCTGACAATTTTCTTTTGGCTATCTCTGGGGTCGGGGGTGTTGGCCATTAACTACTATATCGCGGCTAAGCGCGAAGCTCAACCTAACGTAAAATGGGAAGATCAAGATACAAAGCCACCGGTATTTCAAAACAAGAAGAATCTCATTGTTTTATTGATTAGCATAGGAATGGGTATCCTCTTTTTCTTTTCTGTCCTCGTTTCAATTTTCTCTTCTTCTGAAACAGAGAACACAAACGAACATAACTCTGAGAACAAATCTTCTCAACAGATTCAAGGTGCTAGCCAAGAAAATCAACCTACTGTTTACCAACTTGCCTCCAAAGAATACGACAATCAAAATTACCGGCAGTCGATTTCATTGTGCCGACAAGAAATTATTAATCAGCCCGAAAATTTAGACCTGATTCTTTTGTTGGGCGACAATTACGGCTCGCTAAAGCAATACGATTCTTCTTTCATCTGGTTTAACAAAGCATATCAACTTGGGGCTCGTAGCGCTTACCTTAGTCACTGGATGGGATTTTTTTATGATGAGAAAGGCGAGACATCTCGAGCAATTGAGTTCTATAAAGATGCCCTTCGTCAAGACAGTAGCCGAGCTCAAATCTATGATCGCCTTGCAGAGATAATTCCGGAGCAAGCGGAATGGTATCGGCAAAAATCAAGACAATGGGCTTCTAAATAAATTTTATAATCGAATTGATAGTGTGGTCGAAAACATTCGTGGTGCGATTGGATTAACACTATTATCATCATGAACATAATAACTCAGCTCGTTAAAGAGGTTTGACATTTTAAATCGAAGTGCCATGGCTTTATATGAATAACCGAGCGTGCCGTCAACCTGAACAAAATCGGGAATAGGCATAAGTTGATATTCAGGGTTAGCCGCAGTTGTAGAGCGACCTGCTACGCGATTACCGGTATAAAATGCAATCATTCCCAAATTCAAGCCTTTTAACACTCCTCTAAAAAACGTATAGTTTATACTTGCGTTGGCCGTATGTTGTGGGTTGTAACGCAGTAAGCTATTGACCACATACTGTTTGCTTTTGGTATAGCGTGTTTCATTATAACTGTACCCCGCCATAAAGGAAAAACCATGAATTACTTTGCTCATCAGATCCACCTCCAAGCCCTGGCTTGTAACCTCTCCCGCCAGCTCCTGGGCCGTTGGAAATTTAGGATTGGCAGGAATAAGTGGTTGCGGAAAATTGCTGTTAACAATTTTGTATGTTGTAATATTGAGAGAAAGGTTGCCATTGAAAATCTCACTCTTAACACCCGTTTCATACTGATCAATGATGGAAGGAGGTAATGTGTTGTTGGTAGTATCTTTTGCGGTATTCAACGTGAAGGAGTTGGAGTAGCTGGCAAAGACAGATATTGATTTCTTCGGTTGGTACACCAAGCCAACCCGCGGAGAAAAGGCGCCATCATAATAAGAACTGATTGCTGTCTTTTTTGTTGCATACGTGTAAACATTGCTCTGCGATTCGATATAACTGTAGCGAATGCCCGCAAGCACTTTAACTTTCGGATGCAAAGCCATCAGGTCCTGAAAATAAACACCTACCCTATTGATTGGATTTTTCGTAAGCGCGGTTAACGCAATCGAGGGAATATCTTTTCGTTGAATAAATTTCTCCGGTGTAAGAACGTTAATCGTGTCATAGACATTTTTATTTCCGGCAAGAGGATTCGTGTATGCATACGCCAGGCTGTTGGTAGCATATTGATCGTGATCGGCACCAATTAAAACGGAATGGTTGACAAATCCGGTTGAAAACTTTCCGGTGACATCAACCTGTGCAAGGTAATATTGCTGATCGGTTCCACTTCGTTGCAAGCCACGCACCCATGTTCCATCCTGCTTCACAAAGTTGCCGCTGGCATTCGGGCGGGTGGTTCCAAATTGATCGTTGTTATATGCTTGAAAAGAAGCTACTGTGCGAAGTTGCCATTGATCATTAAACCTATGAGTAGCCGTGACAGAAAGACTTTTCTGCTCACCTTTAAAATAAGACCACTGTGCTCCTAGAAATCTATTGCGGGGAACATCTGCAATTTTATAATTGATTGCACAGATTCCATAATCTAGAGTTCGGTTGTCTCTAAGGTAGTCGCCCTCCACGATAACTTCTGTTTTCTCTTTTATCCTGAAAAGGAAAGATGGATTAAAATAAATTCTATCGGAGCTAACCTGATCGCGGAAGCTTCCAGCATTTTCGTAGGTGATATTCATGCGGTAAGCGGCTTTATTCTTTTCATCCAATGCTCCATAGAGATCGATAGATGGCTTATAAAACGAGTAGCTGCCCGTGCGGAAAGCGATTTCGCCCCCTTTGTCAAACTTTGGTTTCTTCGTTACAAGGTTAATGATTCCTCCTGCAGCAACGTTCCCGAATAAAAGGGCATTGCTTCCTCTGATAATTTCGATCTTCTCGATAGCACTGATTTCGGGTATGATTGCATTGTTATAACGCACTCCATTTTTAAACGTATTGCTGCTACCGAAACTGAAACCGCGACCGGCTATTTCTTCTTGTGTGCCTCCGGTGGTTCCCATTAAGTAAACCCCATTGGTATTCATCAGCACATCACTCAAGCGCAGCGTCTGCTGTTGCACCAATTGCTGCTGTCCAATCACCATCACACTCTGGGGCAGATCCATCGAGTTGATCTGAATTTTTCCAATCGATAAAGGTTTTTCGTTCATTCCCTGACTGGCAGTAACGGTGACTTCGTTCAATTGCTGCGAACTCTCTTTCAAGAGGAAATCAACCTCGATGGTCTGTTCGGCAAGTACCGTTACTTTCAACTCAATCATTTCATGCCCAACAGACGAAACAATAACTGTATGGCTGCCCGCACTAATTCCTTTCGATTCGAACGCTCCGCTCCCATCACTAAAAGTACCGA
>CAZNCO010000477.1:0-4091 GCA_964571345.1 uncultured Ohtaekwangia sp. | reverse complement strand
CAATCCACCCACGCGATAGATTATAGGATGATCATTTTCAAAACCTACAATCGTAGACTCAATACCAACGGTGCACGCTCCGCCATCCAGAATGTAATCGATCTCGAGACCAAGCTGTTCTTGTACGTGCTGGGGTTGAGTTGGGCTGATATACCCAAATGGATTTGCGCTCGGTGCAGCTAAAGGAAAAGAAAGTTCGCGCAACAATTGTAATGTCAACTCGTGATTGGGGCAACGAAGGCCCACACGATCCAACCCTGAAGTGACAAGATCCGGAATAATTTCTTTCTTCGGTAAAAGCAAAGTCATTGGCCCAGGCCAGAAGCGTTTCATTAATTTATCGGCAACATCAGAAACTTCGGAAGCATATTTTGCAACATCCTTTTCGGAGGCTACGTGCACAATTAGCGGATCAAAGTACGGGCGTTTCTTTGCTACAAATATTTTTGTTGCCGCTTTTGCATCAAGCGCATTTGCTGCCAGTCCATAAACAGTCTCGGTCGGAATGGCTACAAGTTTTCCTTGCTCCAAAAGAGCTTTTGCTTTTGCAATATCTTTTCCGATTTCTGCCACTGTTAATTGATGATGCCCAACACCTAAATTCTCAATTTCTCCTTCATCCTCAGCACCGATCTTTCCTGTGAAAAATTTTCCAACTCGGCTAGCTCCACCCACTTCACATCGTGCGATTCTTCACTAACAATAATAGGTTCGCGTTCATCAGCTGTAAATAAAAACCGAATGTCATAATGCAGGTGCTCCGGGAAATCTTTGCGAGCAGGAATGGTGTGAATATCGATATCAAAAATTTCTTCTGTACCAATCAGTTTTTGAATACCTGTTTCTTCATTTCCCTCACGAAGTGCTACTGCAAAAATGTTTTCGTCACCATCGGCATGGCCACCTGGCTGCATCCAGCGATTTAGTTTGCCATGATGTACCAGTACCACGTTCGTCTTGGAAGCATTCAAAATCCAGGCGGATCCTGTCATGTGCACAGGCAAATGAGTTCGCTCAAAGCAATCTTTGTGTTGTAATAACTCAAGAAAGGAAGAAATAAATTTTTGCTCTTCGCTAAATGAAGTGGTGTATCGTTGCAGCGAAGAAATCAGAAAAGCTCGATCCATCATCACTGAATCACCAACGTTATCTTATTGAACTTTCCGTCCTCCAGTTTACCCATACGCTCACCACCACCGGTGTTGTCCTTATCTCCTTTGCGCACCAAAATAAAATAGGCTAGGGGATTTAGCTTTTTAAATTTGACTATACCTTTTGCATCGCTCACGGCTTCTTCTACCGCATTCACTTCTTTGGTAAAGTCTTCCTCCTTTACGAACAATTGCACCTTTGCACCTTCTACTGTATTACCTACTTCATCGCGCACCGTTACGGTAAGTGAAGTATTGAAAATCTGGGCAGGGCTATGAACAAAATAAGCCAATACAAAAGCAAAAAGTATTTTCATATGCAGTGATTTATTTGAACAGCAAATATAGTTACGATTTGAGAATGATCATCGCTATTCGTAATTCCTTATTGTAGTTATAGCGGGCGGCCTGGCCAAGCGAAACGCAAGGCCACCAGGCTATCCGTTCCAAGTCCGGCCGCGCACATCCTTACCCACTTCGGGCTTTCCACTACTATCCTTGGCCGAAGTCCTTGGCGTAGCGTTATTGTCTTACTTTAGTCTTTGAATTCAGATCGAATACGCACTCTTGTAAAACCCCTTCTTGTCAAGGTATTCAATCAACTGCAAATAGAATGGATGCGCACTGAGAGTAGCACTATCACCCACGATGATTAATTTCTTCTTCGCACGCGTAATGGCCACGTTGGTTCTGCGTATATCCGCAAGAAATCCTACTTCTGCTTTTTCGTTGCTGCGCACAAAGCAAATGGCAATCACATCGCGCTCTTGCCCCTGAAATGCGTCAACGGTATTTATGCTTATCAATCGGTGTAGTGGTTCTAAAATAGAAGAAGACTCTGCAAGTTTTTGCAGCCGATCGACTTGCGCGCTGTAAGGTGCGATGATGCCCAACGTGATCTTTTCATTGAGCCATTGCTCGGCACCAATTGACTCGACCAGTTTCTCCACGAGGGTAATCAGGAGTTGTGCTTCTTGCTCATTGTAACGGCTCAGTGTTTCTTTGTCTTGCTCTTCCGTGTAACCGCAGCCTGCCGTGTCGATAAAATCAATAGGTGCTTCATGAGGTCGCAACAGTTCATGCTTTACAGATTCATGTGCAATCAATTCGCCTTTGTAAAAATAGTTGGAAGGGAATGTCATGATGTCTTCGTGCATTCGGTACTGCACTTCCAGCATCGAAGCCTTCGCAGGATATTTGGTAATACCTTTTTCAAAAAGTGTTTGCGCCAAACCACTCTTGACTGCTTCTTGAGATTTGATAGTAGGTGGAAGTTGACAATGATCTCCAGCAAAAATCGCACGGTGCGAACGTAACAGAGGAATCCAACAGGCAGGCTCTAATGCTTGTCCTGCCTCGTCAATAAAAACGGTTTTAAACCTACGCCCTTTCATCACGGGATGCGAAGAACCGACCAACGTAGCGCAAATTGCCTGTGCGTTGTTCAATAAATCGTTAACAATGTAGAACTCTAGCGTGTCGGCATCTGCTTTCAGCGCGCGTGCTTCCTCTTTTAGCATTCTCCGTTCTGCGCGCTCCTCATATCCAAAATTGCGCTTATACTGTTGCGATTGATGGCGCACTTGCTCCATTCTTTTTCGCAGCGCTCTCAGTTCATGGAAATGTGGATGGAGAGAAATGCGGGCATCTAAGGTCTTGCTGAGAGACTGCTCTGTTACTCGTGCAGGGTGCCCTATGCGAATTACATTTAGCCTTTGCAAACTTAATTTTTCTACAAGCAAGTCTACAGCAGCATTACTGGGTGCACACACCAGCGTTTGACCTTCTTCTGTTATCGTGAGCCTGATGGCTTCCACCAATGTAGTTGTTTTTCCTGTTCCCGGTGGTCCGTGAATGAATCCAACGTCTTGTGTATTAATGATCTTTTCAATGGCCTTGTGCTGGCTTTCATTGAGGTGAGGAGTCTCATGTTGATGTTTTTCAACTGCCGGAAGCTGTTGACCGGAAACCGATAACGCTCCCAATAAAATTTCTCTTAACTCCGCTACCCGATTATCTTCTGCCTTCATCACTTGCTTCATGGCAAACTCCATCTCCCGATAGGTCATCTCATCAAACATCACATCCACCCCAAGTGCGCCATCTTCTATCCAATCGGGAAGATCATCACCATTAAGAGTGATCACCATCGTTTCGTCTTTCACATAGTTTACCACTCCATTCATGTGATGCTTGTCGGCTTTGCCTCCTGCATTTGAAAAGACACTTACCATCCGGCCGCTTTGAAAGGAGTGAGGTTGATCAAGCTGATTGGTTTTTTGCACCTCGATCATCAGACGTTCGCCAGTTCCGATATAGTCGCGCAGAATTTTCACAGGATACCAGGTTACACCTTCCTTCACGCGCTGGCTCAAAGAGCGCATCAATACTTTTTGACGATATTGTTCAAGATCAGCCTGTCGCTCAAGTTGAATGAGTTCAAAAGTTTTTTGAAGGCTTTGCAGGCTGGTCATGGCAAGTTTACTGACTTTAATTTTTGAATATAGTCTTCTAAATATTCATTCAGCATTTTTCGTTTATACTGCATAACAAAGCGTGGATGGGCGAGAGGAATAATTTCTTTAAAGAATTGTTTTCTTTCATTCAGTGTTTTTAGGAATTTGAAATTCTCTCCTTCACCCAGGCAAAAACAAACGTCACGATTTAGTCCCCAGCTCAACTGCTCGGTCATGCACTCAACGATGAATGAATTCAGAAGACCAGGCAAACTTTTGATATCATAGTAGTTCAGGTTCTTTCCGTCTTTAACAAATCCCAAAGGAGAGATGGAACTGAAATAAAATTTCTGATAAAATATTTCTACGCCACCAAATCGCTCAATTACTTTGTAGATGTAGTCGCTGCTCAATTCCACCTTCTTATCAAGAGCGTTTTCGATCCCAAGCTGGATAAGTTTGGTTGGATCTGTGAATGGAATAC
>CAZNCO010000476.1:0-4092 GCA_964571345.1 uncultured Ohtaekwangia sp. | reverse complement strand
AGATACAACAACATGGCAGAAGATTTGGCAGTAGCAAAAAGCAATTGCTCAAAGTTTGCAGTTACATGCGGTCGGATGGCATCACGTTCATAAGAAGGAATGAATTTTGCGCATTGATTTTTGGTTATCGACACATTAAAATGATTGAACCAAAAATCGGTGAGTACTTCATGCAGTTGGTTCTCACTTTCTGCTGCTCTTAGAATTTTCTGACTTAAAAACTGACTTTGAAGATCTTTTTCTTCGCGATAGCCTTTTAGCTCTTTGTATTCACGAAGCTTCTGCCGAACTATCTTCTTATCTCCTGTGGCAAGAGAGTCTTTCGAAATAAAACCTTCCGCCACTGCTTGTTGCCGGATCTGAGCATCGGCCGGAAACTTCGCCACCACTTGCTGGTTCGTCAGATTTAAAAGATCGAAAGACTTTAGCCGTTCGTTCAATTCTTTGTCTGCCTTGGTTCCATCCAGTTGTTGCTGAAACCATTTTTCCAACCCCGTGCTAACCACTTTATCAACATCATCGGGCCGTGCTCCAAACGTAAACCGGCTTAGCAAATGAGCAGCGGCTTGTCGTTCATTAAGTCCGGCCTCGCGATAGGGGAAATATATTTTAGCTGGTGGATTGACTTTGAATGAAGAGGCTATAACGAACAAAACGATCAAACCTGCAACTAATGACAATTTCATTTTCATACGATTCATCATTTCATCACTCCAATCTTCGAACCATTCCAATCCGGAAAAAGAATTTTGTCATTAGAAAGTCGGAGATGCCTGTCGGCAACTTCACTGAAGATGCTTCTGAAATCGGTTGTCACTTTCAGGTCTCGACCATCTTCTAAATTTTCTTTGGCCAACGGCTCGATCATTCCATGAACTTTTCCGCCATTTACGTTTTGGCCGATAATAAACATGCAACTTCCTCGTCCATGATCGGTGCCCCCGGTTCCATTTTGTCTCACGGTTCTGCCAAACTCCGGCATCGTCATCACAGTGACATCGCTTTGCAACTCACCAAGATCTTTCCAGAACGCAGCGATGCTGTTGCTAAAATCTGCTCCGTTGCGAGCGAAGGCTCCGTTCTCTGTCCCCTGGTTCACGTGCGTATCCCATCCTCCGCTTTCTGCGAACGCAATTTCAAGACCCACGTCCATTTTTATCAGCTGACAAATCTGCTTCAGGGAATTACCTAACTGCGATCCGGGATAAGTGACTCCTTCAGTCGGCTTATAATTTTGTTTGCCCACCTTTTGAAAAAGATCAATTGCTTCAAATGCTTCTTTACCTGTTTCTTTCAAAAGCTCGCTGCTTGTCTGATCATATAAGTCCTCAAAACTTTGGGCCGCGATGTTCACACCCTGCTTTGCATTTTTTTGAATGGAGAAATCTTTCAGGTTGCTGATAGCAATGGAGGGATTTTCTCCGTAGAGTGATCTTGGTAAACTGTTGGTCAAGCTCAAAGCGCGGAATGGGCTACCATCGTGTCCGAGCAGCCCCACCGCACGATTCAACCAACCACTGGCGGTGCCTTTGTTAAAAGGAGTTCCGCTCTCCATATAATCCTGCGCATCAAAGTGGCTACGTGTGGTATTTGGCGAGCCCATGCCATGAACGATGGCCAATTGATTTTCTTTGAAGAGTGGATAGAAAGATTTGAAGCCAGGATGCAAACCAAATTTCCCATCAAGATCAAGCAAAGCTCCTTTGCTGTCAGCAGTCATGAAAAGGTTAGGCCGGGCTTCTTTCAAATAGGAGTCTGTGAACGGAGTTACTGCCATTAGGCCATCCATCGCGCCACGCTGAAAAATACAAACGAGTACTTTTTTCTTTTCGAAAAGATTTAATCGCTGATGTTGCGCTGCCGCTCTTGTTACAAATTCGGGAACTCCACCAAAGCCAATGCCAAACATGGCAATACCTCCGGCTTTTAAAAATGCTCTTCGGGAAATCATGGGTTGTTTTCGCTTTGACTTAGAATTTCACCTAAGGTTTAGTCACAGATCAAAGCCAACAACTTTTTAAAAACGAAACTTGTCACGATATATTTTTACAAGAAGCTTTACTTCTTCCATCCCGGCCCGCGCACAATCCTGCCCGGCTTTTCGCCCGTGTGTTCTCCGTCTTTAATCACCTGAACTCCATTCACCAGCACTTGTTGCACTCCGGTAGCATACTGATGCGGATTTTCAAATGTAGCATGATCCTGAATTTTCATTGGATCGAATACAACTACATCGGCATAATATCCCACCGCCAGTTGACCACGCTTTTGGATTTTCAAATTGCCGGCAGGAAGTGATGTGAGCTTGCGAATGGCTTCTTCCAGGGGAATTACTTTTTCATCTCTCACATATTTGGCAAGTAGTCTTGCCACATTTCCATACGCACGCGGATGAGTGGGTGTCTTTAAAAAATTTCCTGAGGCCGTTGCCGACTCCGCATCCGATCCAAAGCTTACATAGGGCAAAGCAATTTGCTTTTTGATATTTTCTTCGGTCATCAGGAAATAAGCAGTGCCCACCCGCGTGCCATCTGTGATTACCAAATCCATTGCCGTCTCCTCAGGCGACTTACCATAAATCTTAGCCACCTCGGCTAACGTTTTTCCGGTATAATTTTTCCGAAGTGAATCGTTCGTAAAGCCCATCAACAAAACCCGGTCAAAATCACCTGCAAGCTTCATCAGGTTTTCCCACTTGTCTGTTGGCGTGCGCATTTCCTGAAGAGCTTTTTTTCTCAGCACAGGATCTTTCATGCGCTTGATCCATTCTTTGATGCCGCCTTCCTGAATCCATGGAGGCATGGCTGCGTCAAGTCCTGTAGCTCCGGCCACATAATTATACATGTCAGCAGTTACTCTCACTCCCGATTTATTTGCTTTGTCAATCATGGCAATCACGGTATCAAACTTATGCCAGTTTGGCTGGCCGCTGAATTTCAAATGATAAATCTCAACGGGAATATTTGCCTCCTTGCCTATGCGAATGGTTTCACCAACTGCTTGTTCAATTGCATTGCCTTCGCTACGGATGTGCGCGATGTACATGCCTCCATAAGGCGCAGCTACTTTGCTAAGTTCAATTAGTTCTTCCGTAGCTGCGTATGTGGCTGGCGCATAGATCAACGCAGTGGTCACACCCATGGCGCCTTCTTCCATCGCAGTTTTCACCAGCGCTTTCATCCGCTCAAGTTCTTCCGCTGTAGGCGGGCGATTGGCATAACCCAATTCATGAACACGAATGGTATTCAGTCCGACAAAAGATGCCACGTTGGGTGAAATCTTTTTTGTCTCCAACACTTTCAGGTAATCACCCAGACTTGTCCACTCAATATTATAAGCCCAATCCGGATCTTTCTTCATCATCTCCTGATCGTCCTTTTTCATTTGGTCACTCATCGGTCCCATCGAACCCTCACCAAGAACTTCAAGAGTTACACCCTGACGAATATCGCTCTGTGAATTGCCATCGAACAAAAGCGAAACCTCCGCATGGCTCATCATGTTGATGAAACCCGGAGACACCGCCATACCTTTTGCATCGATCTCTTTTTTACCAACGGCATTTTTCAGATCGCCAATAAAAGCAACGGTATCTGCATTAATACCGACATCAGCTGTCACTCCGGGTTTGCCGGTGCCGTCATACACGGTACCTCCGCGAATGACAATGTCAAAGGTTTGCTTCTTGCAAGCAGCAAGGGACAGAATGATCAGGAAGGAAATAGATCGTTTCATAGTTTGGATTGGGAGGATAAAGGCAAAGAGTGATATTCATTCAAAATACATAGTTGGTTTAAACTTTACAATGAAAATGATTTGCTAAGGCGATTATTCTTTAATTTGAATCTCAAATATTACCATTTTACATGCTCAAGCTCATCGGCTTTCCTTTTGACAACAACTCTTCTTTTCTAAAAGGCCCTGCCCTCGCGCCTGCGAAAATCCGGTTGATGGAAACACTTGGCTCAGCCAATTGCTTTGCTGAGAACGGAACTGAAATTGTGAATGGAAAAAATTACGAGGATATAGGTGACCAGCCTTTTGAATCCGTGGACTCAGAACTTGCTTTCAAAACAATCACATCGCGTGTTA
>CAZNCO010000475.1:0-4105 GCA_964571345.1 uncultured Ohtaekwangia sp. | reverse complement strand
CTTCAAGCTTGATTCAGCAAGATTTCTTAAACTGTCTGCTTTCTTATAAAGAAAAATCAATTGCTGATTATTAGAAGCCAGCAAGTCTCTTTGTTTTTGAATTTCTTCCTGCTGCCTTAAAACTTCCTCTGTTTTCTTTTCAGCTATGTCTCGCTGTTTAATCGCATCAAGAGAAGCCGCTTCAGCTTTGCTCTTTTGACGCAGCGCATCCTGAGCGGCATTCTCGGCATTGATACTATTGATCAATCCGAAAATAAAGAGAGCGATCGCCACCAAAAGGAACAAAGCCATGATAATGTTTGTAGCGCGCGCCCTGCGCAGCATCCTGCGCTGAAGCATCTCCTGATTCTTGAGCTCAGCTTCATAGGTAATACGGCTAGTATCTAGAAATACAATTGCCCGCTCAAATGCAATGTCATAGCGTTGAGCCCAGGCACGTGTTGGTCTTTGCTTTTTCTGCCAGTTCAAGGCGAGTTGAAGATCTGGCGGCCTCCACAAACTCGTACGCCCAATTTGATACATGGCAGCAGCCTCGGACACGCGCTTATACATTTGCGCGGACTCTGATTCCTCCTCTACCCACGTTGCCAATCGCGTCCAAATGCGCATCAAGCTTTCATGCGAAAGCTCAATCACCGTTTCACCAGTCAACTCAACGCTAAAGCCCGGCATCAGGAATGATCTTCCAGGCCTTCTAAAATTATCAATTACATCTATTACTTCTCTCTCTTGTGCTTCGGCTAACTCTGCTATCAGCGAAACTTTGCTAGGCCTGCGAATTCCCAGATTATCCTGACTCTTTTCGGTAATTGTCTTAAATAGAATCTCGGCTATTTCTTTTTGGCGTGTGGTAAGGTCTTCATACGCTTCATTAGCATGCAGTGAAAGAGCCTGACTTATTTTACCTACCGCATTATAGTGACGAATGTCTAAGGGTTCGCCCGGTTCATGATTGGCTGCCCAATAATCCCATGTGCGAAGCATTGCATGCTGAAGGATTGGCAACTGATCCTGATGCTCACCAATGTCGTTCAGCAATCTTTTAACCAACCGTTGTGATATCCTGCCTCCGCTCACGGCCACAGGCCCTTCGATGGCCATCCGCTTTTGCTCGCGAGTCATTTGAGGTACGAGATAGTTACTTTGATTGATCATCTCGGTAAGCCCTGGAAATACTCCGCAGTCCCCGATGAAATCTGACCTCATGTTGAGTGCCAAATAAACGGGAAGTTGTCTTTGTTTTACACCTTCCAAAATCAGACTCACAAAGAGAGTTGATTCATTTAAATTCAATTCATCTCCTGCTTCACGAAAGCGGAATAATTCTTCGAATTGATCAATAAGAATAAAAATATTTTCGTTTTCACGAAGAATGTGCCTGGCTACCTCGACCAAACCACCAGGGCCACTGCGCAATACTGAAGTAACTATCGACTTGTGAATCTTTATGTCTTCCTCTTGAATTTGACCAGACTGAAGCATCGCATCAACAAGCGCATCAGCCAAATTTTGAATGGGGGAATTTCCTGGCCTTACTGTAATGACTTTCCAAAAGGGACCAGTCTCGGTGACGAAGCCACCATATAAAACCGGAAGTAAGCCACAATACATTAAACTGGATTTTCCGCTGCCGGAATATCCCATTACTGTTACCGATCTAAAAATTGAAAGCTTATTGAGAATATCATCTACCTGGCCTTCTCTCCCAAAAAAGAGAAAACATTCCTCCATGGTGAAAGGACGCAATCCCGGAAAGGGATTCGGGCCGATTTTACCAGCAGGTAGAAATGCTCCGACTGCTGACTCATCAATCTCGCCAACTTGGACAGGTGAATTCAACATCAATGAATGTTTCCTTTATTTAAATCTAAGCATTAAATATCATGATGGTCTGGATGAATTAAGTACCGTAAAAAAATAATCACTAGAAATCACTTACCATAGTTTAAAAAACTTTGAAATCTAACTAAAATCAAACAAACAACAAAACGCGGTCAGCCAGTTTAACATTGTCCGAAAGCAATTCATAGAACTGGTCTTTGTTGATCTTCAGTAGAATAGAGTCCTCTTTGGCAATCAGTAAATTCGAATTGATAAATCCGTGAGCGGACAACATTTCTCCTATAAATTGCCCCTTAACAAAGTCACACACATATCTGCTCTTTTCGTAGTATTGCACCGAGCCGCTGTAGATAATAAAGAAATTATTATTTGATCTTTCGTCAATGGAAAGAAATTCATCCTTCTTCACTTTCATTTCTTTAGCGATGTCGGCAAGATAAGAGAGAGTGAGGCCGGGCACGCCTTCAAAAACTTTGATGCGCTGAAAGAATATCGCTTTTTCAAAAAGCATCAATTTTGCATCTACCGAATCTTTCAGGACAGATCTGTTAAGCCACCGGTGGTAGTCTTCATACAGTCGCGCAGAATTATCTAAAAACTCTTTTGGATCAATTTGATTGAGCGCCCACCCTGCACTTTCTCTGATTAACCTATCCGGATTAAACAATTGAGCAATTAAATCTATCTTAAATTCAGATAATCGCTTTAATCCGATGACATGGATCACAGTTGCCTTCGTCCATCTGTTTGTCTGAGTAAAATCGCGATTGATTAGAAACTTTAATGTAAGCTTCTCGTCCAGGCTCACGCGCGGATAAAAGATTTCAAGACGATTAATTCTTTCATTGTCACTAATATCATCCAGCACGGGAATTACTCTCATCTTCAATTGTTCAGACAAGAACACATCAAGCAATTCAACCGCATAGGTGGTGCCCTCTGATGTACCACTTTCAATATTTTCTTTTACTAATTGTATTGAACGCGTATCATAGAGCATTGCCAAAAGCATGTATACGTGTTCCACATCGTGATTAATCTCTTGCCGAAGCGCCAGACGCACGCCTGCACTTTCTTCTGAATCGCCAAGCTCCTTGATGGCGCTTAAGTTCCAGGCCAGGTCAGCAATATCATTTTCAATCGCAAATTTAATTCGTGTAATCTGAGAAATCCCGGCTTTAAAACCGCATTCACCTAACGAAAGCAACACTTGAGAAACCACAACCTTATCCGGGTAATCAATCTTATTCCACAAAAGGTCTTTCGTCCGTTGCCCCCCAATTGTTCCCATTACTTGCAAAATGCGGATCATGGTTTGCGTATTCTGACCTGATCTATAAAATGCTGCATCAAGAAAATTCAAGGCCTGCACTCCCATCAACCGGAGTGAATTAATAGCCAAGTTGGAATATTGAGGATTATTCAAATTGTCAATGACCGCATTGATTACCTCAGCATTAAATTTTTTGGAGGCGGTGGTAAGTGCCGTTCTTCTTACTTTAGGTTCAGGATCATTCAGCAGTTCAATCAGGAAAGATGTATTTTCATCCGATGAAGAGTGAAGCAATAATTCAGCTGCGTATTGGCGATCTCCAATATTTGATGATCGTACTAACTTTACCAGCCGAGCTTTGGTTATTTCTCCTCCGCTCTTAAGAATTTGCTCAAGCTCAATGGCCGAGAGTATGTTTTTACCTTCACTGCTTGCCTTGCTTTTATCAATTCGGATCACATAATTCTCAGAAACGGAAAGACCTTTAATCTCATTCATCCTCCTCTGAGCAAAGTCCTGAGCTTCTTCTTTTGAATTTCTAACCAACAAATTTACCCATCCACCCACGCGTGATGGATTGATCTTTTCGAGGAGTTTAAAAGAAAAAATCGCCTTGGATGTTTCTGCTTCTGGTAGCTGAACTTCCAGTGAGGAAATGATTTTAGCAAATCCAACCTCAAGTTGATCTTGATGAAACTCGGAACTCTCCAGCTTGGATCGTATCTTAGTTTTATATCCATTGTAAATTTTATCTGCCAACATCACGTAAACTACTGCCAGTATCAACACGATGAGGGGCACCCAATAAATTTTGAAAAGCGCGAGAGAACTGAATCCAAACACAACCAATCCTGCAATAAAGCGACCTGACTCATTTACAACGCCTTCTATTTTCGCTTGAATGCCGAAGCGATAGCGCCCGTCTAATGGAATGAATAATAATTTAAAAACTGGGTTTTCGAGCGAATCCCTCAACATGCTGTTGAACAA
>CAZNCO010000474.1:0-4105 GCA_964571345.1 uncultured Ohtaekwangia sp. | reverse complement strand
AAAAACTCTGTACCGATCTCAATTTTTTCCAAAGTGTAGTCGTGCAACAGCTACCTTTTTTGTGTGCAGGTTTTTTCTACTCCACTTTTATTTCTCGTCCCGGTGCTCCTGTCCAACCTTGTGTCAACGTGTAACTAGTCAGTTCCTTTTTCGGATATTCTCCACTGTATGACCAAATCTCCAAGTAGTCAATCAATCCATTTGTAATTTCTACCATCGCCTCAGCTCCAATGTCAAACTCTGAAGATTTTATTTCTACTCCATTAATGCGAATTTTGTCTGTCCTCAGTCTAAATTGTTCTATGCCGTCCGAATGTCCAAAATTTACAAAAAGTCCTACGCCAGTGTAATTGTATTCTTTGTCGGTTAAGAATTTCATTTGAGGCCTTGCGTTTTGTCCTAATGCGTCACCGTCCAACAGTAGGTCAAGTATGTCCGATATGAATTTTGATTTAATCATTCTCTTTGTCCGAAAAAACTTGCACACAACACTTCGCTATATGCACTTCATGCATATAGCACGTTATTGGATTTCAAGATAAAGACTACCAATCAATATCCCAAAACCGCTTTTTTGCTATCTTTATAAAGTCTTATCCGTGTGCAACCGGCTATACTGAAAGTAGTCAAAATGTGGGCACATTTGATAGATCAACCCCTTCCAGTCCCCCTACTTTCCTACTACTTCCTCCACTCGTTTTCCACTTGTTCTGCACTCGTGCTCCACACCGAAGGTCGTCAGATGGCCGTCAGTTGGTTGATCAGGATTTGACCTCACTCCATTTAAGGGTTTCCTGCCACCCGATAGCCATCGGCTGCCAACTTTTCTTTAAAAAATAGTTCAGCCCGACAATGGATGTCGGGCTGCCCACCGATACTTGGCACAAAAAACAACTTACTATGGCTATCATCGTAGACAATCTCCTCACCAAAGGCATTAGCGGCACGTTCGGCAAAACCATTGTATTTAAGCAATGGCGCAACAAAACCATTATAGCCAACTACTCCAAGCCCACGAAGAAACATAGCGAAACGCAGAAAGCGAATCGCAGTAAATTCAGGGACGCTGCCAACTGGGCAAAGGCTACCCTGAAAGACCCAGAACAAAAAACATACTACCAGGAGAAAGCCAGGAAACTCGGCCTGCCCAATGCCTACACCGCGGCCATCACCGACTACATGCGCAAGCCGCAAACAACACCAGAACCAAACACGAATGGAACTACTTACCGCGTTTACAAAAATGATTTCGGGATAAAGCAAACGGAAGTACAAATACGCGCTGGCAATGAAATAATAGAAACAAAAATCATTGATGTAAATGAGGAAGGCGTTTGCATCGTGGAACGACACCTGGCAGAGGGCGTTCAAACGCGGCTGCTGGTGACCGATGCCACGGGCCGGGTAATCGAGCTAGCGCTGCCGTGACTGAATGAATTTCTTTACGCGTGCTCCTGATGGGCGATGGTCTCCAGTTTTCGCACTTTGCTCAGGCACACCAGTAAGATGCCACCACCCGCAAGACCAAACGAGCAACCGACCATTTGCCAAAACCAGGGAATACCTCGCAGCGCACCTTGAATAAGCGCCAATGGAAATACAGAAAGGCAGGCGATGATGCCGAATTGAATAACCCAGCTATTTTTCACCGGATCGCGCAAGGGACCGATGAAGGCGATGGCGATCACAATGTGAGCAAACGCCAGCCAGTCGTGCCATAGGCAATGAACGGATATTTTTGATTGGTTTCATGCACACCGGTGTACACGTGCTCAAGCCAGTTCGTTAATTCATTTCGGGTGCTGCTCGTACTGATCACGTCATGCGCTATCTGTAATTCCGTTTCGATGGGAAAAGCGGTGATGCCACTCAGCACAAGGCCGACTATGAAAATGATAAGCAGTGTGCGAATGTTTCTTCGCAGGTGCGTGCCTTCTATTTCTTGCGCGCTCATATCAGCTCAATTTTGTTCTACCTTCTTCTTGATATGCGTTAATACCCGTGTGTGGATTCGATGGAGAATATAATCGGACCACCAGCGCCAGTAAAGATTGGGCCACACATCATGATGATACCAGGTGGTGCCAACGAGATGCGTTTTGCCATCGGGCATTTCTGTCAACTTAAATTGTCCTTTCACGGATTTAAAATATCCATCGAGGTGAGCAATTTCCAGGTTGCTATAAACACTCCATTCAATCAAGGGTGGCGGCTGATCCAACACACCAAACTCCAGCACGTTGGGCTCATCCCAAATGGTAATCGGCTCGATAAAACAACCCGTTGTAAAATTGCATTTGCGAATAGCTCCAACTCCCGTTCGGTCTATCTCTGCATGGGTAGGATAAGCAATTCCGGTTTTGAATAACCACTCCGTAGGTTCGTCAATTTTGCTGAAGGCAACTACTTCATTCCATACTTTTTGTTTAGGCGCGTCAATCACTATTTCGGTGGATACATGCACGGTAGGTGGAGTTACTCTTTCGTGATGCTCAATTATTCCGGTAAGCGGCACGGCCAGCACCGGAATCACTAAAACATTCATAGACATGGATTGCCGGTTGTTGTGAATGGCATATCCGGTAGATGCACCGATGAATGCCACCACCACAAAAATCGGAAAGGCCATCAGGATGCAGAGGATGCCTTCAAACGCAAGTATGAAAATAACAAGACTGAAAAACACAATCGACATGAACGATACAAGCAGTGCATCTTTGTATTGCAATTCATGATGATGCCCGTACAGCAGTACCGAGCCGAAGCCAAGGAAGAATGGAACGCCCACAAACAAACTCCATCCATAGTCGTTGAGATAGTTGACCATCAATCCGGTAATCGCCAACGCAATCACCGACACCACCCCCACGGCAAACATGGCACTCCCATTTTTTGATTTGGGGATCAGTCGGTCAATAAAATCCTGTGAGCGGATGTTTTCGCTTTCGCGCGAAGGAACAGCAGCCAACAGCAGAAAAAGAATAAAGTTGACAAAAGGAATAAAGAAAAAGATCACCAGCCATGAAGGTAGTTTTGCATGCCGTAGTCTCTTCACGCAGAGCAGCGTGCCCACCCAGATAAATGGCAGCGACTGTGCCAGCAAAATCAGGTAGAACTTTGTATCTGAATCACTCAAGTCAAGAACCGATAGTTCATCTGCCTTGATGAAGTAATCGGTGATAAACCAATTGCGTCCCAGCACATCTGCCATCAGCCGATCGAGATTGTACTTGATGGCGAATAACAAAACTCCCCAAAGCAGGTAATCACGCCTGTTGATTTCGCCTTTCCAGTTTTTTAGTTGATGTAAGTCCATAATGTTTTTTGGTAACGGGTTATTAAAATTAACTCACTAGTTGGTTCAAAGCTATACCGGCAGTTGGGAATTGAAACCGATAGCCTGCATCCAATATTCTGCTGGGTACTACTCTCCTGCTTTTCAGGATTAGTTCTGTTTCGGTCTGAATCAGCATTGCACCTATTTCGAGTAACCATGCGGGAAGATTGAATCCAATGTTAACATTCATTGCTGCACGCAGTGCTTGCATGAAGTTTTCATTTGGTATCGGCCCCGGACAGGTGAGGTTATAAACTCCTTCCATGGATGAGTTGCTAAAAATAAAATCAATCATCGCGGCAAAGTCAGCTTCGTGTAGCCAGCTCACATATTGCTTTCCATCACCCTGCTTTCCGCCCATTCCGAGGCGCGCCAGCATCATGAGTGGTTTGAGCGGACCTCCATGATTACCCAACACAATGCCGGTGCGCGCAATCACTTTGCGCGTTGAGGGTGTAATGTATTTGTTGAACGTGGCTTCCCATCGCTGGCATACATCCACTGAAAATCCTGAACCTATCTCACCTGTGTATTCATCCATCTCTTTGTCTAGCGAGTGGCGATAAATGGTGGCCGATGCAGAGTTGATCCAAAGTTTAGGAGCGACTTTGCAGGACTGAATCGCCTGGCCTATCGCGTCTGTTGAGTCGATGCGTGAAGAATAAATCAGCGCCTTGTTCTTTTCATTGTATCGGCAGTCTACCGATTTACCGGTAAGGTTGAGCACCATGTCAGCACCTTCTAATTCAGCACACCACTCTCCTTGAG
>CAZNCO010000473.1:0-4113 GCA_964571345.1 uncultured Ohtaekwangia sp. | reverse complement strand
GGTCATGAGCCTGGAGAATTTGGAGTGCTGCACTTTGATGAAGATCTCGAGGATTCTGTCCATTTGTTGGAAAAAGAAAGAGGATTCAGGGATTATGTCAAAGAGAAATTTGGTGATGTCTCCATCCATTCCCTCAATCGGACTAATTCGTCAGATCAGTTCTTTAACGAAAACTTAAAAAAACTGTTAACACGTCAAAATCTTAAAGGATTGTTTGTAAGTTCATCCAAGGGAACAGCACTTGCAGCTTCGTTGCTTCAGAAGCTTGGGAAACGAGATGTTCGCTTGGTTGGATACGATTTATTAAATGCAAATATAGAATACCTCGAATCTGGCATTATTGACTTTTTAATTAATCAGAAACCACAGCAACAGGCTTTTTTAGGGCTGAGTTGTATGGCAAATCATCTGGTTTTCAAAAAGAAGTCGTTAGAAATAAATCTTTTTCCACTGGAAATTATAACAAAACAAAACCTGAGCTCATATTTGATAGAGCAGGAAAATAAAATAAGCAAGGAAGATCACACATTTTTAAAAGTATAACTACCAAACTACATGTATCATGGTTAACGGAAATCAAAGCCTGCACATCAATTTTGAAAAAATCCCGACTTCTATTTACCCATCGGCCGATCAGGCTTCGGCATCAGTGGCTAAAGAAATTGCTGACTTAATCAGAAGTAAACAAAAAGAAGGTAAACCTGCTATCCTGGGATTAGCCACCGGCTCATCTCCCAAAAAGGTTTATGCAGAGCTCATCCGAATGCACAAAGAAGAGGGCCTCAGCTTCAAGAATGTGATCACCTTCAACCTTGATGAGTACTACCCCATGCAGCCAACTGCGCCTCAGAGCTACCATCGGTTCATGAAAGAAAATCTTTTTGACCACGTGGATATTCTATCAGGCCACTTCAATATTCCTGATGGCACACTCGAAATGGATGCAATTAAATATTACTGTGATGCCTACGAAAAGAAAATAAATGAAGCAGGTGGGCTCGACTTCCAACTTTTGGGGATCGGTAGAAACGGACACATTGGCTTTAATGAACCTGGCTCTCACGTGGAATCTCAAACCCGTTTAATTACGCTTGACTTCACGACCCGATCAGATGCGGGCCTCGATTTTGGCGGACTTGCCAACGTTCCTCGAAAAGCTATCACGCTTGGTGTAAAAAAAATTATGCAGGCAAAACGCGTTGTGTTAATTGCTTGGGGCGAACACAAGTCTCCCATCATCAGGCAAGCTGTTGAAGGGCCCGTTACGGAATATATACCTGCATCTTACCTCCAAGGCCATCCCAATGCACAAATTGTAATGGATGAAGCTTGTGCAGCAGGCTTGAGCAGACGTAAAACTCCATGGTTGTTTGATTCTGTAGAATGGAACAAGCCAATGATCAAAAAGGCTGTAACAAGCCTTGCGCTCTCTTTGCAGAAATCAATTTTGATGCTTACCAACGAGGATTATAATGAGAACGGATTGAGCGAGCTACTATCGCTATACGGACAAGCATACGATATAAATATTGAAGTATTTAATTGGGTACAGCATACTATCACGGGTTGGCCTGGAGGCAAACCCAATGCAGACGATACCCATCGCCCTGAGCGGGCAGTGCCTGCCAAAAAGAGATCTCTCATCTTCAGCCCACATCCGGATGACGACATCATCTCGATGGGTGGCACGTTCCAGCGCCTGGTAGATCAGGGGCATGAAGTGCATGTGGTTTATCAAACCTCGGGCAATATTGCTGTAGCGGATGACGAAGCTCTTCGTTTTATTGAGTTTGTGCTTGACTTCAACAGAACTTTCAACATCAAAAACCCTGAGACGGATAAGCTATACCAGGATGCAAAAGCTTTCCTGGAAAAGAAAAAGAAAGGTGAAAAGGATAGCGAAGCCGTCCGCTCAATCAAAGGATTAATTCGCGTAAGCGAAGCCAAAAATACGTGTCGGTTTGTGGGGGTTCCTCAGGAAAATATTCACTTCCTCAACATGCCGTTCTACGAAACCGGATTGGTTCAAAAGAAGCCATTGGGCGAGCCTGACTTTAAATTAGTTCAGGATGTTATTAAAAAAGTGAAGCCACACCAGATTTATGCTGCTGGCGATCTGGCAGATCCGCATGGTACCCACAAAGTATGTCTTGATGCCGTGATTGAAGCCTTACACCGGCTAAAAAATGAAGAGTTCATGAAAGACTGCTGGACATGGCTATACAAAGGCGCATGGGCTGAGTGGGACATTGACCTCATTGAGATGGCCGTGCCGATGAGCCCGGATCAGGTGATGAAGAAACGCATGGGCATCTTTAAACACCAATCACAAAAGGACGGAGTTGTGTACCAGGGAACTGATGCCAGGGAGTTTTGGCAACGGGCCGAAGACCGGAATCAGGCCACTGCTCAGCTATATAATAAGCTTGGCCTGGCAGAATATGCCGCTATGGAAGCATTTGTTCGCCTTAAAATGTAACCCCATTCATGGAAATATTTAAGGTCAAACTTCATCGAATAGAAAAATTGTGCTAAAATTGAAGGCTTAAACCAAGATAACCCATGAAAGTGAACCGTATTGGCATTTATTCCCTTGCTCTATCCCTTACGCTCGGCATTTGGTCTTGCGGATCAAAGAAAGAGAAAGAAGAAAACTCTGATGAGTTTAAAAAAGCTGAAGAGTCATTAAAAGATGAGATTAAAGACGTAGTCTATAATATCCCCTCTCCTTCTGAAATACCTTACCTGCTTCAGGCAACAGGAGCGGAGTTTAACCAAAGCTTACTGAGCGACCGAAAGAAAGCTGATCAGTATCTCTCTAAGAATGACAAAGCAGCTTTGAACCTTGGTGTTTATGCAGCTGATATTGGTTATCTGTCATCTTACGATAAAACTCAGGAAGCTATTGATTACATGAACTCAGCTAAGAAACTGGCTGATAATCTTGGTGTAATTGGCGCTTTTGACGCTGACATTCTTCAGCGTTTTGAAAAGAATATTTCTAATAAAGACTCTCTGGCTGCGTTGCTGAATGGCGCTATTCAGCGCACAGATACTTATTTAAAGGATGATAAAAGAAACAAGCCTGCCGCTTTGATGATTACAGGCAGTTTTGTGGAAGGTCTTTCTATCTCTACGGGGCTTATTAAAAGCTATCCAAAGAACTTATTGAAAGATCAGGAGCGCAATTTGATCCTCACACCCCTTATCCGTGTGGTGTTGCAACAACAAAAGTCGGTAGACGAATTATTGAAGATGTTGAGCACGGTGGAACAATCTGAGCCTGTTTTGGGATTGACGAAAGACCTGACTGACCTTCAGGCTAGCTATAAGGCTTTGGATATTGAAGATCAAATCAAGAACAACCGTTCAGATCTGGCTTTGAGTGACAAAAACCTAGCACAAATTTCAACGATCGTTGAGAAAATGAGGAAATCGATCATCGAATAATTCCTTTAAAAATTTAACGAAAAGCCTCTGCTTATGTGGAGGCTTTTTTATTTATATCATTATCTAGCTTGGTTTGCACAAGATGTGAGATTGCTCGCCTGCATGGGGCATTGTTGGTAAATCTTTTTTCTTTTTCACCGACAAGTCCTAATCCATGACCATCTGATTTCTGATTGTTAAAGTAGTGTTTATACGCGTTATTTTATATCTTGACAAACCATCCTACTAGCAACTCCCGCTGATTCAAGCACAGAAAAAGACGGCTGAACAACGGCAAATGAACGGATAATAAGCGGTTCACAACCAAACTGAAGGTATACGGAATCTAAGCCGGATCCAACAGTCAGGGCTTCCATTCAAATACCATCGAATCATTTCTCAGAGAGGCGTCAATCGTGTATCTTTAATTTATGGCACGTATCAAAAAAAATTCCTTTGCCGAAAGCATTAGCGGCACTATTGGTAACCTCGTTCTTAAAAAATACAGTTATGGCACAGTCATATCCAAACGACCAGACCGCAGCAAAGTAAAACTCAGCAAGAAACAAAAAGAGGCCAACAGCAACTTCAAGAAAGCCGTCTCCTATGCCAGGCAAGTTTTAAAAGATGCTAAGCTTCAAAAGAAATACGCTGCCCAGGTAAAGAAAGGCAAGTCTCTTTATC
>CAZNCO010000472.1:0-4117 GCA_964571345.1 uncultured Ohtaekwangia sp. | reverse complement strand
GGCTTGGGCCGATCCACCAAAGACGCCCGACCTTCCGGATAATGATGATGGCAAGATTGAATTTGAAATAGAGTGCGATTCCGAAGGTGAAATTGTAGGAATCAAGACTTTAAACCGAGGTCTCAGCATTAAAGCTGAACAAATGCTGAAGGAAGAGATCCGTAAAAACTCCTTGGTAAGAACATCTGAAGGAAAAGTGCCAGAACGGTCGAAAGGTAAAGTTGTTTTTGTTTTAAAAACCAAATAGCCATCTTGCATCAAACACATTGTTTCGGTCTGTGAAGCGTTTTGGCTTTTTTCTTAAACGATTATACTCCGTAATAGCCTTTATCACGCTCGTAGTGTGTTGTGTCAACGCGCAGATAAATCTTCAGAAGGATTCCATCACCAAGAAAGGTAAGCACAGGAAGATTTTTGGATTTCCGGCAGTTATATACTCACCAGAAACCACATTTGCTTTTGGTGGTGCAGGAAATGTTTATTTCAAACTAAGCAAAGACTCCACCGTTCGCACATCGTATTTACAAGGACTTGTTTTATACACATTGCGAGGCCAAGCCGTCTTTGCTACAGAAGGAGCGATATATTTTCCTGGTGAACATTACATTCTTAAGACTCATGCGTCTGTTAGTTATTTTCCTGATCGTTTTTGGGGGCTAGGAAACGATTCACGAGATCAGGATTTAGAAAAGTATACCATCGGTCAATACTATATTTATCCTCAACTGCTTCGAAAGATTTATAATAAATTCTTTGCCGGAATATCGTATGAACTTCAGAATGTTTTTGCCGTAGACTATGGAGAAGGCAAACCTCCCGGCTCAAGCATCTTTGATATCCAAAAAGTGAGCGGCCGAGAGGGAAGTATTGTTTCTGGTCTAGGATTTGTGGCTCAATGGGACGGAAGAAACAATTCATTCAGCCCGAGCAGAGGGCTTTACTTTTCCTACACTTTCAATGATTTTACTCAATCATTGGGAAGCAATTACACTTATACGAACCACTTTGTAGACATTCGAAAATATTACCCCGTTGGAAAAGAAAATGTTCTGGCATTTCAGGTTTTGGGCAATTTCAATGTTGGCAATGTTCCAATCCGAAGTCTGGCTAACATCGGAAGTAGCTCAATGATGCGTGGCTATTATGAAGGAAGATATGCTGATAAAAATCTTTTTGGTGTTCAGGCTGAATATCGTTTTCACGTGATCGGGCGGTTTGGTATGGTGCTTTTTTCGGCAGTTGGAAGGGTGGGCTCCCAGGTATCAGACGTTCTTTCATTCCAGGATTTGAAACCTTCTATCGGCACGGGTATCAGGTATGCAATAGACAAAAAAGAGAAGTTGAATTTGCGCCTTGATTTTGGAGTGGGCAACAACTCAAACGGATTTTACTTCAATATTATTGAAGCTTTTTAATCGTTTTTCTCGTAAAGACCGGCTGCAATTTTTTCAGGAATACTTTTCGGAACCAGATAAGTAAGTTGAACAGAAAGCCAATTCACAAACCCAGGTATGATCTCTGCCTTTTTGTTGAACATGCCTTTGATTGCAATTTTTGCGACAGCCTCCGGAGACATGGTGAATTTCTCTGCCTTTTCTTTGATAGATGAATTCATTCCGGCACGGTCAATAAAGTCTGTTGACGTTGCTCCAGGGCTCAGACAAGAAACAGAGATAGTAGAATTGGAAAGTTCTTTCCTCAGTCCTCTCGTGAAGAGAAGTACGAAAGATTTACTGGCTGCATAGGTTGCTAGCGTAGGCACAGCTTGATAGGCAGCCGTACTTGAAACATTTAGAATGTAGGCTTGCGGCTCCTTCTTCAACATGGGCAGGAAAACATGCGTAAGATCAACCAACGAAGTCATGTTAAGGGTCATCATGTTGTGAAGCTTCTCTAATGAAGTTTTCTCAACATCGCCCCAAAGGCCGTAGCCGGCATTGTTCACCAATACGCTAACCTGAAAAGATTTTTGGGTTACCCAATCATGCACTTTTTGCGCGCTCTTTGCCAAAGATAAATCAATGGAGAGGTATTCCACGTTAACCTGATATTTGTTTGACAGGCTGACCGCAGCCTGTTTCAATTTATCTTCAGACCTTGCTACTAATAGCAAATGGAATTTTCGTTTAGCTAACTCTGTTGCCAACGATAAACCAATCCCACCGCTTGCTCCGGTGATTAGTGCATAAGACGACACGTTGATCGTTATTTATTCGTGATTGAAATCAGACGCTGATAGAGCAAAGGTTTGCTGTTCTCAGAGCGAGGAATGAATTTACCGGTGATGATCGGTACATACATAACTCTTCTCCTGCTCTTCTCTCCAACAAAAGGAGAACGAGCTACGCGATGCCACAAACGACCGTCATGTACAGTCAGGTCGCCAGCCTCCACATTTAAGCCAAGTTCTTTTTTGTCTGGCTTGTGACTGATGAAATATACTTTTCTGAAAAGGAGAGTGCCGATTCCCTTGTTGTGGGTGCCGGGAATAATCCGGAGGCCGCCATTATCAGTGGTAGAATTGTCGAGGTGAATACCAACATTCAACATTGGCATCACTTTCTGCCCTTGAAAAATATCGCGAAGTGCATCTGTATGCCAGCCAAGCTGACTATAGTTGCTGTTATCCGTATTGATGTAATGATTGAAGACTAAGCCATCTTTTTCAGAATCTCCAATTCTGCAATCCGCTTGCCCAATGAACTGGAACAATGCTTTTAATCTGTCGTCCTTTAAGATCTCAGCGAATAGTGGGCTTTGCTGATTAAGAAATGCAAATCGCTGAACGATCTTTTTTCCATCCACATCTTTTCCGTACTTGATGGGCACTCCATTGATCATTTTAAGATCCCGGTTAACCCAATCCGCCTGAATTTTCTCAGCTTCAGACAGAAGCTGTGTTACTTTGTCTTTTGAGATAAATCTTTTGAAATGAATGAACCCGTTTTGATCAAAGAACTCTTTTTGTTCGGCTGATAATTCAGTTCCTAAAGTAAAGACTGGGTAGGTATTCTGAAATACATCTTTCCCGTTGTTGTTGATTCCGTGTCCGTTATGTCCGTTATGAGCTGCCTCACCATTTGTCTTGCCATTCTTTGCAGCCGTGCCGTTTAGTTCCATGTTGGAGTAAGATAAGTTTTTATGAAAATTCCCGCTAATTTAATAGAAAATTAACAATCTATAACGAATATTCAAATATTTGGTTCAGCTGGTTGGGGGATGCCGTGGTGATAATCTTTGATCAAGACTTTATTCAGATTGTTAAAAAGTCTATAAATCAGCCAAGTAATTATTGGCGCTGCAATCATGTCGATACTATAGTGAACACGCTGCCATGCCAACAGGAGTGCAACAATCAGTGTTGAGATTAGAATAAAGATTTTTAATGATTTTCTTTCTTCTATAAAAAATAGGATAGCTAACGTTGAAACGTGGCCCGAAAAAAACAGGTCTTTAACAAAGATTGGTTGACCATACGCGAACTTCGTTAAAAACGGGTCAGACAGTGGGATAATTCCAGCGGGTGCTTCAAGCGTAAATAAATACAAAGACGTAAGCCGCATGAAATTTACGATTACGTAAGTCTGAATTCCTAAAAGAATGGTGTAAGGCTTTGTGGCATTAAAGATCAATGAAAGAACAGTTGTGAAGTAAATCCCAACAAATATTTCAATCGACCAGTCTTTCGGTGTGAAAAAATTTAAAACAGGATCGCTCAAGGGTGAACCTGGTTTAGGCAAAAGAATATTGATGAAATAGTAGGGCAGAAACGTAGCGAACATCACAAGTCCAATCAATGATACGATTAGGCTGGTATTAAATTTTTTATTGCGTAAAGCAACTTTCCATTCGGAGAACATGATCAGTCTGTAATCTCAATAAGGAAATAATTCTTCTTGCCTTTTTGTGCCAGCAGGTATCTGTTCTGAATGAGGTTAAACGATGCCTTTTGATTGGGATCTGTTAATTTTTCTTTGTTGATACTCACTCCGCCTGCGGCAATCATTTTTCTCGCTTCTCCTTTGGATGGAAATATTTCTTTGCGCGTTACTTCCGAAAGCAAATCGGTAACGTTTACACAATTTTCAAATTCGCTTTTGCTTACTGTGGATTTAGG
>CAZNCO010000471.1:0-4128 GCA_964571345.1 uncultured Ohtaekwangia sp. | reverse complement strand
AGCTCTACCAACGTGTGACCAAATACATCCTGGTATTTTGGTGCTTGTGGAGTTTCGTAAATCTTTTTATGAATCTCCCCTGAGATCTTATCGAAAGTTCCTGGTGCATGCCAGGTGGTCGCGTTGCCTTTTTCAGCTGGGCCATAACCTTTACCTTTGGTGGTAACGCAATGAAGTATTTTCGGGCCTTTAATTTGTTTGAGGTCGCTTAATACTGCAACGAGGTGGTCAACATCATGACCGTCAACCGGACCGAAGTAGCGAAGGTTGAGGGATTCAAATAAATTGCTTTGGCTTAATAAAGTTGACTTGATCCCATTCTCGATTTTTGAAACAATCTCTTGAGCATTTTTTCCAAAATTGGAAAGCTTGCCCAGCAAATTCCAAACATCGTCCTTAAGGCGATTATACGTTCGTGAAGTCGTAATATCTGTGAGATAGTCTTTTAAGGCGCCTACGTTGGGATCGATCGACATGCAATTATCGTTAAGAATAATTAGCAAGTTGGTATCCGAAACACCCGCGTGGTTCAAAGCTTCAAAAGCCATACCACCTGTCAATGCACCATCGCCAATAATGGCTACATGTTGTTTCTCTTCGTCATGTTTATATTTCGATGCCATCGCCATGCCTAGGGCTGCCGAAATAGAGGTTGAAGAATGGCCTACCCCAAAAGCATCGTATTCGCTTTCTTTCCTTTTCGGGAAACCAGAAATACCCTTGTAAAAGCGATTGGTATGAAAATTATCCCTTCTTCCCGTTAGGATTTTATGACCATACGCCTGGTGACCGACATCCCAAACCAGCTGATCGGCTGGTGCATTAAAAACATAATGCAACGCAACTGTTAATTCCACCACTCCCAAACTAGCTCCAAAATGACCTCCATAAACAGATACGTTGTCAATGATGAATTGTCTTAATTCACCGCATAACTGCACCAATTCGGCCTGATCCAGCTTTTTAAGGTCTGCAGGAGAATTAATTTGGGCTAATAATTTTCCGGGTGTTATTAGCATAGTGTTTTAGGGAATAACAACGTATAAAGGTATTAGTTTAAAGTTAGTTGCCAACAGGCTAAGTTTCAAATTTACTCATTTCCCCTGAGGTGCATTTTGTTGGTCTATTTGAATTACTTTTGCATCCCGATTCGATTTTATGACACAGGAAAATTTTGAGGTAAGACTTCCGCTCTTTGAAGGCCCTTTCGACCTTCTTTTATTCTTTATTGAGCGCGATGAACTTGATATTAATGATATTCCTATTTCAAAGATTACCGGAGATTTTCTTGAATATCTCCATAGGCTCGAAACACTAAACATTGAGGTGGCCAGTGAATTCATTCTTGTGGCAGCCACCCTCATGCGCATCAAATCCAAGATGCTATTACCGCGTCCTCAGCTAGATGAGCAAGGGAATGAAATTGACCCTCGCGAGGAACTGGTGAAACACCTGATGGAATACAAAAAGTACAAATCGGTGGTAGAACAGTTCAACAAGATGGAGGAGACCGAGCTGATGAAAGAAAAGCGCGGCAACCTGATGAAAGAGTTGCGTCAGCTGGCAGAGAGCTCAAACGTAGAGGCCGAGCTGCAGGATGTAGACCTTTTCAAATTGCTAACCGTTTTTGAAAAGGTACTGAAGCGTCAGGAGGAAGAAAAAAACAAACCTGTCCACCAGGTGATTCAATATCCTTATACCATTGAGGGCCAAAAGGAGTTTATTAAGAATGAAGTTTACACAAAAGGAAGAGTTGCATTTGTAGATCTTTTTGAGAAAGCACCTACTCGCATTGCTTTGATCTTTAATTTCCTTGCCATTCTTGAAATGCTGGCGTATGGACAACTCAATATCCAGGTGGGCGAGGGATTCAATAATTTTTGGGTTACTCCTCCGGAAGAGAAAACCACTCAAAATGTTGCACCGGTTCAGGAATAGGCTTTCTTTTTTACTTTGGAAGCAAATCGCCCTTTAGCCTGAGCAACTCAATCTCTGCAGCTTTTGCATTATAGCGCGCTGCTATCAATTGATTATAGGCATCTGATAAACTTTGTTGGGCAGTGCGGAGTTCAATGAAGGTGGTAATGCCCCTTCTGAATCCGGCTAAAGCTATATCAACATTTTCTTTTGCGATTTGAATGTTTTCTTCCTGAATAAGCAGTATTCTTTTTGAATTCTCGTAATTGGTAAAAGCATTCAACACGCCTACTGTTGCCAACACTTTTTGTTGATTATAAATAGCCTTCATCCTCTCTTCGGTCACGCTCGCTTGCGCAATTAGCCGCGAGGTGTTCATATTATTGAGAATAGGCACGCTGATTGAAATGCCAAAATTCGATCCGTACTGGATAGATTGTTTCAAAGCAAAAGGGCTGGTCTGTAGCTTGCTCAGGTTATAGTTGTAGTTATACGCGCCTACAAGTTGAATGGTGGGATATCTTCCCGCTTTATTTTCTCGCACAGAGGTAGTCGTAATTTCAAGGTTCTTTTTTGCGATCAGTACTGCCTGGTTTGAATTCTCGATACTTCTAACAATGTCTTCTAATTTTAAATCCAGGTTAATGGGAATCGTGTCAGCGATGGTAAATTTTTCAGGAAGTCCGAAAGCCAATTGGCCGTTCAATTGATCTTTGATTTGCTGGATAAGAATTTCCTGTTGAATAGCAAGAGTTCGTTGAGCATTCAAATCAACTTTTGCTTGAAGTAGTTCAGGTTTCGCTCCGGTTCCCACTTCTAGTTTGCGTTCGGCCAGTTTAACTCTTTCAAGATTCACTGAAGTGATTTCTTCGATTGCCTTTAGTTGTTGATGTTGACGAACAATATTGTAAAAATTTGTCATCGTTGCAGCTACCGTGTTATTTATTTGGTTTCGAATATTCACTTCACCGAGTTCAGATTGCTGAATAATTCTCTTTCTGGTTGCGAACATCTTGGTTCCATCAAACAGTGTCCAGGTCATTTGAATAGCTGGATTTTGTGTTTCTGAACCTACGCCATATTTCTCGATAGTCGCTCCCGTCCAAGGTGTATTTTTTACGTTGTTGCTAAGAAACAAATAGCTGCCAGAAAGATTGAGCGTGGGTAAAAATGCACCGTAAGTAAACCTTCGATCAGTGAACTGCGTGGCGGCTGTTGCTCTGGCTACCTGGATATCGTAATTCTTTTGCAGGGCCAATTGCACCACTTCATCAACGGTGATTACCTGCTGAGAAAAAGAAATTGAAACAACAAAAACAGAAATGAAAAAGGACAGATAAGATTTAATGCTCATAGACAATTTCCTTCGATGGTTCGGCTGCGCCAGTTGATTCTTCATTCAACGCAGCATCAATATGTTTTTTTTCTCTCGACCAATAGCTGTAAATAGCCGGTATTACAATAAGTGTGAGTATCAAGGAGAAGATGACTCCACCCACAATTACTATACCTAATGGAATACGACTGGTACTCGCATCACCAAGCGACATGGCGATCGGCAATGAACCCAATGCCATTGCTAAACTGGTCATGAGGATCGGACGTAAGCGCAACTGGGCAGCTTCAATCACCGCTTCCATTTTGTCCATTCCTTCTTCACGTTTCTGGTTGGCAAACTCCACGATCAAAATACCGTTTTTGGTCACCAGCCCTATCAACATGATCATACCAATCTGCGAGAAGATATTAAAAGTCTGACCAAACATCCACAAGGATAGAAACGCACCAGCAAACGCGAGTGGCACGGTTACGATAATGATTAACGGATCGATGAAACTTTCAAACTGCGCGGCAAGCACTAGGTAGATCAATAAGATCGCCAGACCCAATGCGAACATCGTATTGCCCGAGCTCTCCGCAAAGTCACGTGAAGTTCCAGCCAGCGAAGTGCTAAATGTGTCATCCAGAAATGGCTTGCTGAGATCCTCCATAGCTTTGATACCATCGCCAATGGTTTTCCCCGGTGCAAGCCCTGCCGAGATAGTTGCCGACTTGTATCGGTTAAAGTGATAAAGTGACGGAGGTGTGGTTGACTCTTCAATGGTCACCACGTTGTCTATGGACACGAGCTGACCCGAGTTGGTGCGAACATATAGCTTCTTTAGGTCTTCGGGGTCATCGCGATCTACACGTGTCACCTGCCCTATCACC
>CAZNCO010000470.1:0-4139 GCA_964571345.1 uncultured Ohtaekwangia sp. | reverse complement strand
GTCATATTTAATGCGAAGGAAATGACAGACTATGAACCGATGGCGAGAATAGAATTTCAAAAGGCAATAAAAGAATTGAAAGACAGGACGGAAAAAATATGGTTGGTTACAAATTCAAAAGTAATCGCAGGCGGGGCATCGCTCATTGGTTTGTTTGCATCACTCCCGATTAAGGCAGTTGACTCTGAGGATAAAATTGTCGTGTAGCTATTAATTAAGTTTAGTTTGGACAATGTTGAAAATGCTCGACTTGATTTAATTTAATCGCGTATTTTCTCGAAACATCAAGGACATCTTCCCTTTCCATTACCTTTGTATCATGTACACCAAAAACTGGCTTATCATCAGAGATGACCGCAAGCGCACTTTTGAAGTGGTTACCTTGCCCTTAAGCGAGAATGCTTTTACCAATAAAGTTATCGCCATGCAACGTGAGGGGATGCAGGTAACAAGTGTTATTCTGCCTGTCACAAATAAAAACGCAAGCAAAGATCACATTAAGTTTTTAGACTATACCCGGGAAGATGGATTGTATGAACGTTTGCTAAAGCAACATCTTCAATTAATCCAGCAGAGCCTGGGTGAGTTTGAATAAGAGATGAGGAGTTTTTGAACCATACAATCTTGCAACAAAAAAACGCAAACAGGTTAATGCTTGCGCGATTAGTTAAGTCAGTTTATTGCAATCGACTTACCCAAGTGATTTGCGAATGAATTCTTAGTTCTTTTTCTTCTGTTGACCGGGAGCAAATTCGTTCGCTGTTTGAGATCCGGCTGCCTTTTTCTGCTGTCCGGGTGCGTACGGCTTTGCTGACTGTGAGCCAGTTTGCTTCTTTGCTTGGCCCGGAGGAGGTGTTGAGCTGGTAACTAATACTCCCGTGGTACAATTATTCAATAAGAAAATGAGTGCCAACAATGAGATGAGTTTGGTAATTCGGATTTTCATGTAATTTGATTTTACGGTGGCAAATATGAGTTTGAATACTTTGATTTCTCCTGCATTTATGCAAAATAACTTACACGCGTTTTTTAAGTCATTGGCTACAGGAAGTGGATCGTTTGAAAAGAAATAAAAGATTTCTTTCGCGAGTCTATTGAGACCATTCGGTAGGAGTTCTATCCCAACGATGATCTTTTAGCTTTAGGGAAAGAGATTTCTCCAATCGCTTTCCATCACTTGTCGCAATATTGGCTTCTACATTTTTCACTTTACGCATTCCTGGAATAATGGTGTGTACATCATCGTTACATAAAATAAAGCGAAGGGCCAGTTCGGCCATCGTCATACCCGCAGGTATGAGCGGTCGAAGGGCTTCTGCATGATCAACGCTTGAATTCAGATTTTCAGGAACAAAGTACGTGCCTCGCCAGTCTCCTTCCGGGAACACCGTATCCTTTGTCAGGGTTCCGGTTAGTGTTCCTTCATCAAAAGGCACACGCGCGATGACACCAATATCCAACTTGCGGCATAAAGGAAATAATTTATCTTCCGGATTCTGATCAAAGATGTTATAGATCACCTGCACCGAATCGATGAGCCCCGTTTCGAGCGTGTTGAGTACATTGTTTGGTTCCCATCGGTTTACACTTATGCCAAAGTGTTTCACTTTACCATCAGCTTTTAGTTTCTCGACTGCTTTCTTCCATTCATCGTTGTTAACCCAACTGTCTTCCCATACATGAAACTGTTGCAAATCGATACATTCTACATTCAGATTTTTCAAACTCTTTTCGGTGTATTCGATAATGTGAGACGCGGGGAAGCATTCTTCCAACTTAAATGTTGACCGCGATGGCCAAGTGAAATTTTTGGGTGGAATTTTTGTAGCAAAATAAAGACGCTTATTCCGATGGCGTTTCATTAGGGCTCCTAAGATTTCTTCACTTGCACCTGCGCCATAGCCCCAGGCAGTGTCGTAAAAATTGCAACCCAGTTCTACCGATTTTTCAAGTGCCTTAAGCACTTCGGATTGATCCGTTTCTTTCCATCCGGCTAGTCCCCACATTCCATAGCCAATTTCACTTACTTGCCATTTTGTTCTTCCGAATTTACGATACTGCATAGTGCGTTTTTAGAATTTTGATTTCAATTTAATTGAAGCGGCTCAAAGATAAATCGATAAATTTAGTTTCGATTTAAAAATGTTGCAGAAATGAAAGAGTGAATCATGTAAAAAATTGAAAGCACAGACTTTACCTGTGCTCTCGAATTGAGAATAAGAGAAATTTTTTATGCTACTGCCGCTTCTTTTTTGTTTTTGTCTTTGCTAAGGAATTTCTCGAGCAGGTCAGGTATTTTTTCGAACGTTGCGCTCAAACCTTTTGACGCGCGGGTTGGTATAAACTGAATTTCATTTCCTTTGGTAACAAGGAATCCCACGGGGCCCATTCCAAGTCCGGCTCCTCCACCTGCACCAATTCCCTCTCCTTCGTCTTCGCCTTGTTTTTTGGATTTGCCTTTTCCTTCACCGCCACCTCCGCCAAAGCCAAGTCCTACAGACATTACAGGCACGCATGTAAATTCTCCTAATTTGAATTGCTGACCGATAATTGTTTCAGTCTTTGTCTCCGACTTTAGAAAGTCAGTCATTTTTTGAAGTAGTTCATTTAAGTTTTCCATAAAACAGTTGTTTAATGATTTTGAAAATTATTGATAGAGATAAGCTCGAAGCACCTGAATAAGAGTATTGTCAATCTCAAGTACGATTTCGTTCTGGTTAATAAAATTGATGTGGATGTCCTTTCCCGACAAGGCACTCATCCACAAAAAGCATGGATAGAGGATGCCATTTAGTTCCATGTTGCCTGTGTCTAGAGATACATTACACTTGGATAACCTGAAACTCTTGATAACGGAAATCATCTTCGCCACCGATATCTTTGGGTTCCTCTTGATTCTGATTTTTTCAGATGCTGCTGGTTTTACTTCTTTGACTGCGAAAAGATCGATCGCTTTGTGCCACCTAGTTATTTGAATTTAAAGAAACAGGGAATTATCAGTAGCGTAGATTTTTGCCATTGCTATTTTGTGAAATCTTATCTGATATAAACTCACTCGGCTATCAATCTCAATCCGGATTGGTGCAAACAGGAGATATATTACAATCCCCAGCAACAAACCAACTATCACCAGTAAGGTAGTCATTCATCTGCAAAGAAAGGAGGGTGACGGTGCGAGCGAAATGAGAATGAAGGAAAATGGTAATGATTTGCATCATCCTTGTTATTTCATACATGGTTGCTTGAATTTCGTTGTCGCCCTTGAATGCAGGCTTGCTTAAAGGTTTGATTGATGAACTGCAGTTTTTCTAACTTTTTATAGACGCACGACCAGTATTTTTATCCAGAGAAATTTTTAAAACCAACATAGAGGTTATATTGCAATTGTTACCGAAAACCGTCTATGCAAGCTTTGTCGTTTTATGTGGCGTATGCATTTATCTATGTTGTCGCTTCACTTCCGTTTAGTATCCTGTATCGCCTTTCCGACCTGTTATATTATTTGTTAAAGCTTTCCGGATACAGGAAGGATGTGGTAATCACCAATCTCAGAAATTCTTTTCCGGAAAAATCGGCTGATGAAATCAAACATCTTAGCGACCGCTATTTTCAGTACCTCTGTGACCTTCTGCTGGAAACATTTAAGACTCTGAAGATGGATGAAAAAGAATCAGCAAAAAGATGTGTATTTATCAAGAGCGAATGGATTGAAAAATTCAGAAAGGAAGGGCGTAGCGTCATTCTTGTATTAGGTCATTATGGTAACTGGGAGTGGGCTGGGCCTGGTTTTCGACTGAACAGCGGCATTCAGTTAAACGTAATTTATCGTCCGCTCTCGCACCCATATTTTGAAAAGATGATGGTGCGAATGCGCACGCGGTTTGGAACAAGAATAACTCCTGTTAATCTTACGCTCCGAGATATGGTTGCTCACCGTAACCAACAGACGGCAATCGCATTCATTGCGGATCAATCCGCTCAGAGGGCGGCACATTGGATGACTTTCCGTCAACAGGAAACGGCTGTTTTCACGGGGCCGGAAAAGCTAGCTATCACATTTGATTTCTCGGTGCTGGACATAAAAATCTCGCGGCTACGAAGCAGCTAGTATGAAATGTGCTTTGAATTCATTTCTGAGG
>CAZNCO010000469.1:0-4141 GCA_964571345.1 uncultured Ohtaekwangia sp. | reverse complement strand
GTATATATCCAATCGGTTTATTGGGAGATTGATCTTTTGCCCAATGATGAAGGTGATCTTCAAGTGTGTTAAGATTGTTCACTTGCCTCAGCTCGCCACGTTCCTCCATAGCCTTATACCAAGCCATTTGTCCCTGCGTATGTGCCCATGCTTGCTCTGGCGAATGCCATCCCGGTAAGGGGTTTTCTTTTGAAACATATCGGGCAATTTGTGTCGCCACAACTAATCCAATATTTCCTCTTCGTAATTCTTCAAAATTGACAACACCTTTTCCGCGATCTGGTTTGTCGGTTAAATTTTTTTCACGTTCGCGTATTTCTGAAATAGGTCGCGTAAGATCACGGTTCCACTCCATTGCGTTCATGCTTAAATCAAGGTGTGCGTCTACAAGCAACATTGTTTGAAATTAGTAAGTTATTTTTCTGTTACGGGCAAGATTGTTCCAGCGGTCGGTTGCCCTATTGGCACTAATCACTACCACTGAATCGTGAAGTGCCACGGTAGGGCAAATATGAAACGGCACTCCATATAATACATCACCCACTTTATAGTTGTTTTCACCGCTCACTTTTAATACCAAATGTTCTTCACTGTGACCGACAGGTTCCAGGTTACTGGCGTTCAGAAAAGAAACCCGGTTGCTTAAAGGGTTTTCCGATGCTACAGATTTATGACCGAGATCAATGCAGATAAGATTGTCGCTCGGTTTTGAAATTACACGAGTGACTAGCACGGCTGCAAATTCAAAATGCTGCTCTGCGAATCGATCGTGGTAGCCTTTATCCCAATAGATAAATGTTCCGGGGCTGCAAACTACCTTTTCTCTCCTGGCATGTATGGGAAATGTGGTTGTGCCACCCACCACAATGATTGGCTCTTCGATTCC
Source organism: uncultured Ohtaekwangia sp. (assembly GCA_964571345.1). GTDB lineage: Bacteria > Bacteroidota > Bacteroidia > Cytophagales > Cyclobacteriaceae > ELB16-189. The sequence continues at coordinate 3,255 of CAZNCO010000469.1, read as the reverse complement.
TTCACTTACAAGATTTTTCTGAATGTCAAACACAGGTAAAAATCCCTCATCACATTTTTTCGTTCGTAGTTGGATATCCTCATCGCGCAAATGCCCATCATAAGCATGAAGGCCCGCGGGAATGATTCCATCTAGATCCATGCATAATTTGTAAAGATGTATTGCATCGCTTGAAGATTTTATCCCTGTGCGGTCCATGCCGATATTTAAATCGATGTACACTCGTATCTGATGTTTATTATCGGTAAAAACCTTATTAAGATGGCGGGTTGTCTCAATATTGTCTACAAGACATGAGAAGGTTGTGTGTGGAAATGCCTTTACTAATTCGGCAAGTCGATTGGCTTTTGGTCCGACAGGCTGGTAGGCCAGCAATACATCCGGGGCTTTCACTTCGGCAAGCATTTCAGCTTCCGCGATAGTAGCGCATTTGAATTTTGTAAAGCCTGACGCTAGCAGTATTTTACAAACTTCAGATGACTTGTGCGTTTTTACATGGGGCCTTAGCCTATTTACATCGGGAAGCATTTGCTTCAGGATTTCAATATTTTTTCTGACGCGTTCGGGAAACACAGCGAGCGTTGGCGTATCAACTTGGTCTACATTTGAAATTTCAAACCATTCCATACGATCTTAATTCAATTCAAACATTGCTTCAATCTCTACAGGAATATTGTCGGGCAAAGAACCCATGCCTACTGCGCTGCGCACACCCACACCGTTATCTGTGCCCCATACTTCTGCAAACAGTTCGCTGCAGCCGTTGATCACGTACGGATGTCTTCCAAAATCAGGAACAGCATTCACCATTCCCAAAACTTTGATCACGCGTTTTATTTTATTCAAACTTCCGAGATTTGTCTTCAGCGTTGCCAACATCGCCAGGCCAACTTGCCGTGCCGCGAGTTTAGCTTCATCAGCATTCAGATCGATCCCTACTTTACCAATGATTAAGCCACCATCTTCTTTCACGGTGCCGTGGCCCGAAAGAAAAACATGATTGCCATCAATTAAAAAGGGCTTGTAAACGCCAAGTGGCTTTGGGGCGGGAGGAAGTTTTAGTCCGAGTTTTTCAAATCGTTCGTCTGGTGTCATATTATTTTAGATGAAAGTTTGTAAGATAAAAACTCCGATGAGGCCACAGATTGAGACGATTGTCTCCATTAGCGACCACGAGAGGAACGTCTGGCGCATTCCTAAATTGAAATATTCCTTGTACAGTCAGAAGCCTGTATCATTCACATGCGAAAACATAAGACTTCCGGCACCAACTGCCAACACCATAAGGTTTGGATCAGCATGAGAAGATGAAACAGTAGGTGCAATAATTCCGGCAGCCGTAAGTCCGGCCACCGTGGCTGAGCCCATGCTCACACGAATCACGGCCGCAATCAACCATCCAAGGAACAAAGGATTCATATTAAAATCTTGAAGTGATTGAGCGATTTGTCCGCTTGCTCCACTGTCGATCATGATTTCTTTCAAAGCTCCTCCGCCTGCCATAATTAAAAGAATCATCGCGATATCTTTTACGGCATCCTGATATACATTCATGATTCTTGTAATCGGAGTTTTTTTAGCGAGCCCCAGGGAGAATGTTGCCACGCCTAGAGAAATTAACATTACAATGTCCGGGTCGCTGATAAATGAAATTATTTTTTTGAGCGGGCCATCTGGAAGGTTAGGTTGAAGAAGTGATGTGATCCCTATCAATAAAACAGGGAGTAATGCAGATACCACTGAGTTGGTCATTCCGGGCAACTCATCCTCCGAAAGGTGCGGTGGCTTAAAGGTATCAAGAGGCTCTGATTTTATTTTCTTTAGTGTGCTGGCAAAGATTGGCCCTGCTAAGATCACTGTTGGAATGGCTATAATGATTCCGTAAAAAAGAGTTTTTCCTAAGTCGGCATTGAATTGGCTTACCAGTGCCGTAGGTGAGGGGTGTGGTGGCAGAAATCCATGGGTAACGGAAAGTGCAGCCAACATTGAAATGCCCAGAAACACAACGGGGATTTTATTCTGATAAGCAACTGCAAATACCAACGGAACAATCAGTACAAACCCAACATTATAAAAAAGAGGAATGCCTACAGCAAAGCCAGTGATCATCATTGCCCACTGCATGTAGCGCGGTCCAAATACTTTTAATAGTCCTGATGTGATTCGTTGTGCAGCACCGCTTTCTGCAACCAGTTTCCCCAGCATAGCTCCGGACACTATCACCACGAGCAACGAGCCGAGCATCTTACCCATTCCATTACGGACCGATGTTGTTACTGCCGTGGCGTCCATTCCCAAATGCAGGCCGGCTAGTATTGAAACGATCAGAAAGGCAAGAAAAGGACTAAGCTTGAGACGAGATATCAGTACTACCAACAATACGATACAAAACACAATCGTGAGTAATGTCATGAGCAGAGCTTTGGGTGAAGATAGGAATTGGTTTGGATTAATTTAACTCCGCTTATACAATTTGCTACGGGATTTCGTTAACAGACGGATGTGTGAAAAAACAGTAATCTTCTTTGCAGTATTATTGATCATGAGTTGCTCAAAGCCGTTATTTGTTTCGCATCTTTCCCCCGAAGGAATTGCACTCACCAAAAAGAAAGGATATGGTAGGCCAGTGCATCATTGGTATTCGGTGGTAGTTTGCTTTGATGTTAAGTGCAGGAAGAAGGCAGCTTGGGCCAAAAGCCAAAAGGCACATCGCTATAACGGTTTCAAAAACGTGGAGCCCGCTCTCGAGAATCTGATGCCTCATGTTGTGATTGATTCTGTTGTTATCGCCAAAAAGCAAGGCAAGTCAATCAAAACCGTCACAAAGGATTCTGAAGACAATACTCAAAGAGATAGTTTGATTGTTTTGAGCGGAGAGGTCTTTTTTGATTTCAATAGTTCACAGCTACGAAACGAGCTTAAATCCAAACTTGATTCCATTTCAAAATTTCTGAATAAGAACAAAGCGTTTAATGCATCGGTGTCGGGCCACACTGACAATACAGGAAACGAATCGTACAATCTTAAATTGTCAGAGAAGCGTGCAGAAAATGTTGCCTTGTATTTAATCGATCAAGGCGTGGAACCCGATCGCATAAGCTATGTTGGGATGGGAAGTTTGAAACCAGTGATGGATAATTCAACAGAAGAGGGCAAGCGAAAAAACAGGCGTGTAGAGATTAAGATGAGTAAAAAGTAGGAGGAGCTTATCTTACTTTTCCAACAGGAAAAATAAAGCCGGCTTCCCACGTCCAC
>CAZNCO010000468.1:0-4162 GCA_964571345.1 uncultured Ohtaekwangia sp. | reverse complement strand
TGCATACGCTATATTAGGCAAGATCATTTCCTGGTAAAGAGGTCGAAGGATAACATTCGGGCTGAATTTCTCGGGATGTTCTTTAATTAATTTTTCAATATCAGCTTGAGAAAATTTTAACTGACTATCCAATACCTGGAAATGATTGCCTTCCTTCTCAATCCTGCTTCTGATATTGCTATCGAGATAGAAAAAATTAATATCCCGCGCATAGATTTGAGTGTGATAACCAAGTGCTTCCAGTTCTTTGTTGGTCGTTTCTACTTTCTCCTTCGGAATATTTTGTAAGACATCCTGGATGATAACTTCAGCAAACTCTGATTTCAATTTGGGATCATCAGCATCAACAACCACCAGTCCTTCGCTACCAAACAAATCATTTACATAACATCGCGCAGCATCTGCCAATGTTTTTGAATTCTTATAAGCCTTTTTGAAAACGGATGTATCTCCCGGCAACTGCTCTGCTAACTGAGAAAGTCCATCCGTATTGAATCTTCCTACCGCACCGGTCTGTTTTGTTTCCCAGGAATATTTTTTACCATATAACCTAAAAGACTTTATCTCCTCGTAATCGTGGTCTTCGCTGGCCATCCAATAAACAGGTACGAAATCGTATTTCGGGAATTTTTTCTTCAACTCCTTACACGAGTTGATCACCGTAACAATTTTATAAATGAAATAGAGCGGGCCTGTAAAAATATTCAATTGGTGCCCCGTGGTGACCGTGAAGGTGTTTGTATCTTTTAGTAGTTCAATATTATGTTTTACGGCTTGAGTAACGTCCAGCTGCTGATATTGAACAGAAAGTACTTCACTTAAAACATTTCTTTTGTCTGAAGTAAAATATCTCTGCTTGTCCTCAATTTGAAAATTGAAGTTCTCCAGGGCTGGAAACCGATTATAGAAAGGAACTAATGTTTTTTTTTGTGAGATGTAATCTAGAAAAAAAGGCGAGAATGAATGTGTGTCTGCCAGCGCGACTTTGTGCAATTGCATATCAACAACAAAGGTTTTTGTAAATCATGATCGAATAACGGCTAAGCTACTCACAATGTTCGTAAAAAGGGAAAATCGATGAACAAATTAACTTAAAACAGGTCTTTTAAGAATTCTTTAACAACCCAAACTCAGGCGAGTTCTCCCATCAAATCAAAGTCGCTGGCATCGTTGATTTTTACATTTACAAAGTCGCCAATACGCAGGTATTCTTTTGTTTGAATAATCACTTCGTTGTCAACTTCAGGAGAATCAAATTCTGTACGCCCGACAAAATCGTTTCCTTCCTTTCTATCAACAAGAACCTTAAATGTCTTTCCAATCTTCGCTCTATTCAGCTCCATGGATATCCCTTGTTGCAAATCCATGATGGCTTCCATCCGCTCCTGTTTCACTTCTTCCGGAACATCGTCTTTCATCGAATAAGAATGAGTGTTCTCCTCATGAGAATAGGTAAACACGCCCAGGCGATCAAAGCGAGAGCGTTCTACAAAGCCCATCATCTCCTCAAAGTGCCTTTCGGTTTCGCCCGGATGTCCGGCAATAAGTGTAGTGCGAATGGCAATGCCAGGCACTGTTTCTCGAATAGTGTTTAGTAGTTCTTCCGTTTTCTCACGCGTGATGCCGCGCCTCATCATCTTCAGCATTTCCGTGGAGCCATGCTGCAAAGGAATGTCAATATACTTGCAAATATTTTGACGTTCCGCCATTACTTTCAATGCATCTTCTGGGAACCCAGACGGGAATGCATAATGGAGACGTATCCAATCAATACCCTCTACATCAGAAAGCCTCTGCATTAGTTCTGCGAGGTTTCTTTTCTTATACATGTCCAAACCATAATAAGTAGAGTCTTGCGCGATCAGCAACAACTCTTTGGTGCCATGCTTGGCCAAATTCTTTGCTTCCAACACCAACTCCTCCATCGGTCTCGACACGTGTTTTCCCCGCATCAATGGAATCGCACAGAAAGAGCACGGGCGATCACACCCTTCCGAAATTTTCAAGTAAGCAAAATGACTTGGGTTTGTCAGGATTCGCTCGCCTACTAACTCCTGCTTATAGTTTGCATTTAATGTTTTGAGTAAGCGCGAAAGATCGCGCGTACCAAACCAGGCATCTACATTGGGAATCTCCTTTTCCAAATCATCCTTGTACCGCTGCGAAAGGCAACCGGTAACATATACCTTTTCTACCAAACCACTCTCTTTCGCATCCACATACCGAAGAATGGTGTCGATCGATTCCTGCTTTGCATTGTCGATGAAGCCGCAGGTATTGATAACAACAATATCAGAATCATCTTTCTTTGACTCATGCTCGGCATCAATTTTGTTACCTCGCAGTTGCGTTAACAGGACTTCCGAATCCACCTGGTTTTTGGAGCACCCTAGTGTAACGATGTTTACCTTTGTTTTTCGAGCCCCTTTAGTCTTCACGTAAAAAAATTAGACGACAAAAGTAAGAAAAATAGAGGTGAACCTAAGTGCCAGCAGGGTATCCTGTATATTTGCCGACCAGAATGAGAATAGTATTGTTTTTCGTGGCCTGTTTGCTCCTTTCGGGATGTTTTACGCAAGGAGATTGCCTGGTATCCGCTACCAATATGATGCGCATTCAATTCAAAAAAAAGAATACAAAATCAGATACCGCGGTGACTATTACGGCCATCGAAATTTCCGGAACGGATAGCTTGCTGGTCCCAACTTCAGCTTTGACTGAAATAAGTATTCCGGTCAATGGCCGAGCAGACACCACCCGTTTTATAATTCATCGCACAAAAGCGATCGACAACACCATAACGGGAGTAGATACCCTTACAGTTCAATACGATATTCAAGGAAGTGTGGCCACCCCCGATTGTGGCGCTTTCACATATTATCAAAATCTAAGAGTATTAAGATTTAGCCGGGGAGATTCGGCTATCAAAGTGTTTAATAAGAGCTTAGCCAAAGACCCGATAAACCAGGTGTATGCGATCAACTATTGGATATATTTTTAGTTGTCTGTTGCTGGTTCAATCCTATGCCTTTGCACAGCAGCCCAATTCATCGGGCGATACTACGCAAGCCCGGCCGGTGAAAAGAATACCGAAGCCCCCAAAAGATTATCGACCAACCGGCATTCGGTTGGGTACCGATTTGATTGATATCATCAAGAGCAACACACAAAAGAATTTTACTGGATGGGAAGTAAATGCAGATGTTGATTTTGCGAATTATTATTTCGTGCTAGATGTTGGCAATTGGGCGCGCGACCTGACACTACCCAATGGCGAATACATCAACAACGGAAATTATTACCGGTTGGGCGTTGACATCAATTTCCTGGAAAAGGATCCTGATAAAAATATGTTCTTTCTTGGTTTTCGCTATGGGCATTCTTCCTTTCACGAATCGCTTTCTTATCAGCAATATGATTCCTTATTCGGAAATTATACTTTCACCAACAGTAACCCCAATATGTCAGGAGGCTGGGCTGAGATCACTACCGGCTTGCGTGTAAAAATATGGAAGGGATTTTGGATGGGATATACTGCAAGGATGAAACTGGCTGCCAGTACGAAAGGTGCATCACCTAACTTGAGCCCATATGATATGCCCGGCTACGGGCCTATTCAACAAGCTCCCTGGTGGGGATTTAATTATCAGTTGTTCTGGAGATTTCCTATTCGCAAAGAAAAAGCTACAGTTGCAAAATAGATTTTACTAAAACCTTATCTAATCCGGCCTTACTTAGCGGCCTTCTTCTGGCGCTTTGCGGCTTGGTGATGCGGCAATTCGACCTTCTTCTTTTTCGCGTTTGCCTGTGCAAGCCTAATGTTGTAGCGTATCACACGCCAATACTCCCCACCATAGCCCACCAGGATCTCAGCACCTTTCGGAATGTCGCGGGTTGCCTCAATGTAGCAATGTTTTTTCTCCGTCACATATTCACAATTATTCTTCATGCCCGGCACACGCGTGATTCCCAGCGCGTCATTAGCGTAGTGCGCCACTCCTTTTGTGGTCTTCCATGCATCGATGCAGTATTTGCTGTTGAAATAAAACACATAACCATTTCGGTCATCAGCCATCTTCTCTACCTCTTTCCAGGTTACGACTTCACCTTTGTATTGTACAATACGTGTTCCCTTCGGGATAAATACAGTGGTAAATAGTCC
>CAZNCO010000467.1:0-4168 GCA_964571345.1 uncultured Ohtaekwangia sp. | reverse complement strand
TTTTCTGACTCATTTGACAAAACAACTTTTCCACAAATAACCAAGACGCTCACGGAGTCAGCAACTCAAATTAAAAATCAAAAATTAATCAACCTCGACCAGCTCAATGCCTTAGACAAAGCATTGAATAAAACGCCAGTCAATCCCACATTGCGCGCAGCTATTAATGGTCTTTTGGTTGGCCTTGTGTTTTTTGCAATAGGTTTTGCATTAACTTTTTATGCCGGGGGCATGGGTGCCTTCGTGGGCTTTGGTGTAGGCTTTGCCTCGACTTTCACTACTTCCTTCGCGGATTCTGTCTCAACTTTTTTCTCGGCTTCTACTTCTTTTTCTTGCTCTTTCTCTACTACTTTTTCTTGCTCCTTCTCTTTCTCTTGCTCCTTCTCTACAGGCTTTTCTTTCTTCTTATCAAGTTCAACTTTACCTAAAACTTTAAAGCCTTCAAGTTTTGGTTTTTCGATTTCAACTTTGTCTGGTTTTGTCTCCTCTTTGGCTTTAAGAATTTCTTTGGAGCCCAGATTTTTAATGAGGACATTTTCCTCCTCCTCAGTTTTCTTGCGATGCACCTCAGGTTCTGGTTTCGCAGGAATGGTAGGTTCGTGCTTTACACCAATGGTAAGGCCCGATGCTTCTAACTTTTCTGAAGCAGAGGAGGCGTATTCTTTGGCCAACATGGCAAACTGCTCAGCAGTTAATTTTGCGTTGGGGTTATTCTCCACAGCAAAGCCTTTCTTGGCCAAAAAGTCCAGAATGGTATTATGGCCCACATTCAGCTTGCGGGAAGCTTGCCCTAACCTTATGCCTTTTTCGTCTGCCATGCTCAAATATCTGCTATTTTTATCGATTTGTGATTCTCTTGTACTTCAATTCTGCCTAAAATCAGGCATTCTTTATTCAAATTCCTTCTTTAATACGTTCAGAATGCTCTCAACAGTCTCTTCCTCAAGGTCTGTTCTGCGCACTAGTTCCTCTTTATTCAATGCGAGAACGCTTCTTGCTGTATCCAATCCAATGCGCTTTAATTCATCAATAACCCAGCTTTCAATTTCATCGCTGAATTCATCAAGGTCAACGTCTTCTTCGGATTGAGTTCCGTCTGTTTCGCGGAATACATCTATTTCCATTCCTACAAGGCGGCTCGCCAGCTTAATGTTCAAGCCACCTTTTCCAATCGCCAATGACACCTGATCAGGCTTCAGGAACACCGCTACCCTGCCACTATCTTTGTCAATCTTAATGCTGGTGATTTTAGCGGGGCTTAACGCACGCTGGATGTACAACTCAAGATTCTCGGTATAGTTGATTACATCTATGTTTTCGTTCTGCAATTCACGCACTACAGCATGAATGCGCGATCCTTTCATACCTACACAAGCACCTACCGGATCAATGCGGTCATCATAAGATTCCACGGCTACTTTAGCGCGCTCTCCTGGCTCGCGAACTACTTTTTTGATTGTAATCAAGCCATCATATACTTCGGGGACTTCCTGCTCAAACAGTCTCTCTAAGAAAACAGGGGAAGTTCGGGATAAAATAATCTTAGGACTTCCATTTACCATGTCCACCTTGTGAACGATGGCACGAACTGTTTCTCCTTTCCGGTAACGGTCTTTCTGAATCTGCTCCCCGCGAGGGATTGAAATTTCATTTCCTTCCGAATCGGTCAAAAGCACTTCGCGGCTTAGCACCTGGTAAACTTCTCCACTGATGATTTCTCCAACGATATCCTTATACTTCTGGTAAAGAATGTCTTTCTCCAGATCTTTTACCTTTTGCATCAGAGTTTGGCGGGCAGTAGTTACTGCTCTGCGTCCGAAATCTTCCAAATGGACTTCTTCGGCAACTTCTTCACCTACTTCGAAATCGGGTTCAATTTTCTTTGCTTCGCTCAAACTAATTTTGTCGTGTTCCCAGATATCTTCCGAATCATCGTCCACAATTTCGCGGAAGCGCCAGATTTCAAGATCTCCTTTATCGGCATTTACGATGATGTCGAAATTATCATCTTGCACATACTTCTTGCGGATCATGTTGCGAAACACGTCTTCCAAAATACGGATCATCGTTGGGCGATCGATGTTTTTCTGTTTCGCAAAGTCTGCAAACGACTCTATGAGAGTTGAGGTGTCCATAGTCAATCTATTTAAAAGATACGGTTACAAATGCTTTTTCAATTTCACTAAAAGGTATTTCAATCAATTTGGTTTCGCCTTTCTTCCCTTCTTTGATTTCTGTTTCCAGGATTACTTTTTCAACTTCTGCGGCCAATAGTTTTCCGGAGATCACTTTCTTAGCTGTAGTATGCACCTTCATGCCCCTACCAACATTCTTTACAAACTGGCGATGGAATTTTAAAGGATGATCGAGGCCGGGCGTTGAAACTTCAAGAGAATATTGTTCTTCAATAAGCTCCCCCAGCGTTTCGTTTATTCTATTGCTCAAAGTAGCGCAATCGTCAATCGTGATGCCTTTGTCGCCATCCAGAATGACCGTAAACTTCATCGGCTTATGTTTGCTCACAATCACATCCACCAAAAAATGCGATGTGTCTGCGAGGTTGGTTTCTGCCAGTTCTTTTATCTTTTCCTTAAAATCCATAGAAACAAAGAGGGGACTTTTCGGTCCCCTCTGTTAATTTTTCAAGAAGTTGACGCAAAGATAATTGATTTTTACTTTATCACAAATATTGGTGTTATTTGAAAAATCTGACTGAACCAACATGATTCAAAAAAGTATATTCTTTGCGATTCTGATTCTATTCTTGGCTTCTTGTAAAACCGAAAAAAGATCAGAAGAGAAAACTCCTGTAAAGAATATTTCTGTTCCACGATTCGATGCTGATTCTGCATATTTTTTTATCGCGAAGCAGGTGAAATTTGGTCCGCGTGTGCCAAATACGGAATCGCATCGCCTGGCAGCTGATTATATCGTTAATCTTTTAAAAGGGTACAATGCCGAGGTTACGGTGCAAGAATTTGTGGCGATCAATTGGGAGAATCAATCCATAAAGTTGAAAAACATTATTGCGGCTTATAATCCGCAAGCTCAGAAGCGCATTATTCTAGCTGCGCATTGGGACACGCGGCCTTATGCCGATAAGGACAAAGAGAAAAAAGATGCGCCCTTTGATGGAGCTAATGATGGAGCTAGCGGGGTCGGAATTTTATTGGAGATAGCCAGAACTTTAAATGCGGGTGGTAAGCCGGAGGTGGGCATTGATTTGATTTTCTTCGATGGCGAAGATTGGGGTGAAAAAGAATCCGAGCGTAGTAAGATTTCGTTGCCAGACGGATATGAAAGCTGGTGGTGCCTTGGTTCACAATATTGGGCAAAGCATAAGCATAAAAAAAACTACTCAGCAGATTATGGCATTCTTTTAGACATGGTAGGATCAAGACATGCCCAATTTTTTCAAGAAGGAGTTTCGATGGAATATGCTCCAAGCATTGTTGAAAAAATATGGGGAATGGCAGCCCGCTTAGGCTATACCGATTACTTTGTAAGCACAAATGCAGTAAGCATTACAGACGATCATCTTTTTGTAAACGAAATGGGAAAGATACCCATGGTGGACATTGTGCACCATCAGGCCGGTGTAGGCTTCTTCGGCAATTATCACCACGCCATGAAAGACAATCTGTCAATCATTAGCAAGGAAACACTCTCAGCTGTAGGCAACACACTTATGAATGTTATCTACCATGAATAGTTAAAAACAAAAAAGCCACCCGCAGGTGGCTCTTCTTCGTGAAAGTTATTGATCATCTTCCTTCTTATCCTTTTCTTTCTTCTTATCTTTCTCGTCTTTTATTTTTTCTTTGCCCTTGTTACCATCCTGCTTCTTTTCTTTCGCCTTGTCAGCCCCCTTGTCTTTATCTTTAGCATCATCTCCATCATCGTCCTTGTCACCATCTTTCATTTTTTCTTTGCCTTTTGCTTTGGCTGCATCGGACTTTTCTTTACCCAATTCCTTTCCATCTTTTTTCTTATCGGAGGACTTTCCCTTTTGTTCTTTTTTTTCCTTTTCATCTTTCTTCTCCTTATCCGCCTGGGCAAGAGTGGTGCCCGCTAATCCCAGAAGGAAGAAGCCGAGCACAAATGCAAACGCTGATTTTTTCATAGTTGGTTTTTTATAACTGAATCGAATTTAGTCAATACCCTGTAT
>CAZNCO010000466.1:0-4180 GCA_964571345.1 uncultured Ohtaekwangia sp. | reverse complement strand
GTTCAAATCAGGATCAACCGGTTTACCTGAAACAAGTCGCTAAAGTAGAAGATGGTGCAGAGAGTCCTTCCCAATATGTTTTCTTTGGATATGGGCAGCACGATCCTGCTCTTGCAGAAAAATATAAAACAGAATATCCGGCAGTAACGCTGTCGATTGCGAAAAAGAAGGGTGCCGATGCGATGAAACTCTCCGAGCGAATTCTAGAAAAGGTGGAGCATCTGAAAAAAGAGTTGATCCCTTCCGATGTGAACGTAACAGAAACTAGAAATTACGGTGAGACCGCCTCTGAAAAAGTATCCGAGTTGTTGTTACATCTTTTTGTAGCGGTCATTTCCGTTACTCTTTTTGTAATGCTCGCGATGGGCTGGCGTGGTGGATTGGTGGTATTCCTATCAGTACCCGTAACATTTGCTCTTACACTTTTCAGTTACTACATGATGGATTACACACTCAATCGCATCACATTCTTTGCATTGGTGTTCATCACTGGTATTGTTGTAGATGACTCGATCATTATTGCTGAGAACATGCACCGTCATTTTAAAATGAAGAGGTTGCCTTTCTTGCAAGCCGCCATTTTTGCGATAAACGAAGTGGGTAATCCTACTATTCTTGCAACGTTCACAGTAATCGCAGCGGTATTGCCAATGGCGTTTGTTTCGGGAATGATGGGGCCTTACATGAGTCCTATGCCAATTGGTGCATCTATCGCCATGATGCTTTCGCTGGTGGTGGCGCTGACTCTCACACCCTATCTTGGATATCTTTTCTTACGTGAAAAGGAAGGCCATGAGGACAAACCTCATCCAAGCCTCGAGGAATCTAAGATCTACAAAATCTATGAAGCCTCTATCCATCCGATGCTTGAAACACGCTGGAAGCGCTGGACCTTCATCATGGGCACGGTAGTGATATTGCTTTTCTCAATGTCATTTTTCTATACGAAGTGGGTTGCTGTAAAGATGTTGCCCTTCGATAACAAGAATGAATTCCAGGTAGTGATTGACATGCCTGAAGGCACCACGCTGGAGCGCACAGCAGTAGTTGCACAGGAGATTGGTCAATATTTATCCAATCAAAAACTGGTGAAGAATTACCAGGGCTACATCGGCACAGCCGGGCCCATCAGTTTCAATGGATTGGTGAGACATTATGATTTACGCAGAGGAAACAATGTGGCAGACATTCAGGTGAACCTGGTCGATAAAAAAGACAGAAGCATCCAAAGCCACGCGATTGTAAAACAGTTGCGGCCGGAAATACAGGCTATTGCTAAAAAGTACAACGCGAATGTAAAGCTAGTTGAAGTACCACCCGGCCCTCCGGTGCTCTCTACGATTGTAGCAGAAATTTATGGCCCAGACCTGAACGAGCAAATCAAAATAGCTCAACAGGTGAAGCAGATCATTGGCAAAAGTGAAGGAATAGTTGACATGGACTGGATGACAGAAGATGACCAACTGGAATATTCATTCGAGGTTGACAAAGAGAAAGCGATGCGCATGGGCGTAGCTCCTGCACAAGTTGCAGCTACAATGAATGGAGCTCTCAGTAACATGCCCGTTGGCATTCTTCACAATCCCGTTTCGTTTGAGCCTGTCAATATTGTTCTTCAGCTAAGCGATGCCGACAAATCAAATCTCGAGGAAATCAAAGGATTAAAGATCATCAACCAGCGCGGCATGGCAATTCCGTTAGGCGATCTTGTGCATGTCTCAAAAAGAATAAAAGAGAAAAGCATCTATCGTAAAAACCAAAAGCGCGTGGTGTTTGTGTTAGCCGATCTTGCAGGTGAATTGGAAAGTCCTTCGTATGCGATGATGGATATTTCAGATAAACTGAAAGAAGTAAAAATGCCAAAGGGATATGAACTAAAAGAATCGTACAATCATCAGCCCGAATTCGAAGATGACTATACACTGAAGTGGGACGGTGAGTGGCAGATTACATTTGAAGTATTCCGCGACCTTGGAATTGCTTTCGGAGTAGTGCTTATCATGATTTACATGTTGATTGTGGGTTGGTTCCAGGATTTTAAAGTACCTGTGGTGATGTTAGCAGCAATACCTCTTTCACTTATTGGTATCGTGCTCGGTCACTGGATGATGGGCGCCTACTTCACAGCCACGTCAATGATTGGATTCATTGCTTTGGCTGGTGTGATGGTGCGTAACTCCGTTCTACTCATTGACTTTATTAATATCCGGTTAGAAGAAGGGCTTCCCCTGAAGCAAGCCATCGTTGAAGCAGGTGCCGTGCGTACCACTCCAATTCTATTAACAGCAGGTGCAGTAGTGCTGGGAGCCGTGATCATTTTGTTTGATCCGATTTTTCAGGGCCTCGCGATATCTCTGATGGGCGGAACGATTACCTCTACATTCCTTACGCTGCTGGTAGTGCCGCTGATTTATTTCAAGATGATGCGCGGTAAATATGAAAAACAAAACTCTTAAACATTACATGTTATGAAACTTTTAATGGTCACAAGTTTAAAAGAATATCAAAAGGCAGTAGCTGATATTTTTTACAAGTCCGGGATTGCAATTTTCAGCGTAACCGAAACGATTGGATTCAAGGATCATCACACGCCTCACTTGCTGGACGAATGGTTTAGTGCCGGCAACGAAAAATTTGACTCGATCTTCCTGTTTAGTTTCACGCAAGATGCCAAAGCCGACCAGGCTTTGGATCTTGTGAAGAAGTACAATACAGAACACAATACCGGATTCCCGATACATGCATTTATTCTACCGGTTGAGAAATCAAGCCAAACTGAAAACTGATGACTTATGGATAACCAAATTTCAAATAATGTGAATGCTGTTGATTCCTACGTGCAACTATTCGTGATCGCACAAGAAAATCTGGAGAAGGTGTGCCGCGAATATAAAAATAGCCGCATGTGCAAGCGAACCAGAAGATGGAAAAAATAACAAAACAACTTAACTAAAATAAATCGTATGAGAGAGAGAATCGTAAGAGCGGTAGCAGGTACCATCGTGTTAATTAGTATTATACTAGCTTATTTTGTGAACATTAACTGGCTTGGTTTAACAGCCTTTGTCGGCCTAAATTTATTTCAGTCATCTGTAAGCCAATTTTGCCCGCTGGAGAAAATACTGGATAAAGTGGGTGTGTCAAAATAACAGGGAGCAGGTGATAATAATCATTGCTGTCAAATAGCTGAAGTCATTTAAACGATGGAGGAAAGAAAATAACTTTCCTCCATGAAATCAGCCACCAACATCGCCAGCGTGCACAGCACCAAGAAAAAAATCAAGATATCAACAAGCGGTATTAGCTTTGAGGGGGAGCTGGTAATACCTCACAAAGCAGAAGGGCTTGTCATCTTTGCGCACGGTAGTGGAGGCAGTCGATTCAGTCCTCGTAATAATTTTGTTGCCCAGCAACTTCAGCGAAAGGGCATTGCCACATTCCTGGTTGATTTGCTAAGTGAAAGAGAAGATGAAATATTCGCCATGCGGTTTAATATTGAATTATTGACCGAGCGAGTTGTAAACGTGACAGAAAAGCTATTAGAACATTCAGAAGTAGAAGGTCTTCCTATCGGCTTGTTTGGAGCCAGCACAGGCGCAGCTTCTGCATTACGAGCCGCAGCGAGGCTGCCCCATCTGATTAAGGCAGTTGTGAGTCGTGGTGGCAGACCCGACCTCTCAATGAATTTTCTGAAAAATGTAAATGCACCCACGTTGCTAATTGTTGGTGAGCTTGACTTCGAGGTAATCGATTTTAACAGGCGCGCATATGATGGACTTACTTGCATTAAGCAATTGTCAATCATACCAGGTGCCACACATTTGTTCGAGGAAAAAGGAGCCCTTGAGGAAGTAGCAACACAAGCGGCCAGTTGGTTTACGCAATATCTTTTAGGTGAAAAGACTCTGAAGAGAAAAGAATCGAACCGGATCTGGTGAGGACTTACCTGTTCACTAAACTGGCTTTATTCAGAAAATCAATAACCATATCATCAGTCACCTCCGAAAAATCTTCATAAAATTCACCTACCGCAAAAAAATCAGGTGGAGTATCGAGGCAAATAAATTGGTCTACAACCGCCTCTAATTTTGCTGCCGCTGACTGAGACGATACAGGCACTGCTACAATAATCGATTTAGGCTTTTGCTTTCGAAGGCTCTTTATACAAGCCAGCATTGTG